>LRSK01000024.1 GCA_001563325.1 Candidatus Thorarchaeota archaeon SMTZ1-83 | reverse complement strand
TGTGGTATTTGAGGACAGCTACGAGAGCACGAGCATTATCGTCAGTAGTGTATCCTTCTCTCCTGTCAGCAATCGAGGATTTTGCATGTTGGAGGATGCCTGTGTCGTCGGTCAGAGATTGCAGCCAACTGCAGTTGATAGAAGGGAACTTGATAGATTCCATCCTCCTGTCTACCGAATCACGTCTTTGAATAAGGAGGCATATTTCGAGGCCACTTTGGGCCATGTCATGTCCTGACCGTATTCGTAAGCTAGCCTCTCGATACGAGCTTTTTGTCCAGGATTTTCTAGGAGTTGTCTGATGCCTTCTGCAATTGAACGAGGGCTTTTGAATTTGCACAATATTCCGCGACCATCAGCCAGAACTTCTACAGCGTAGTAAAAGGGGGTGGAAACAATAGCCCTTCCGGCTCCTAGTGCATAAGTCACTGTCCCACTTGAGAGCTGATCCACATTGATGTAGGGACAAATGTATACGTCTGTGGCCTGTAAGTATTGAATCAGTTCGTCTTTGGTCAGGAAACGATTGTGGAACCCGACATTCTTCTCTAGCTTTAGCTTCTTCACCAAACTCACAAGGCGTTTTCTGTATCTCTCACCCTCATTTAGTCTAACTTGCGGATGGGTCGCTCCAATTATCAAATACAGTATGTCAGGCCACTCTTTGACGAGTTCGGGAAGTGCTTTGATTGCAGTCTGAATTCCCTTATCTCGACTCAAGAGACCAAAGGTAGACAAGACAAGTCGCCCATCCAGACCCAAGGCTTCTTTCACGGGCTCACTCGGCACAAACGGTATAACAGGGGTTCCATGTGGGATGACTCTAATCTTGTCAACATCAATGTCATATGCCTCATGGAGGATGTTGGCCGCCATCTTCGTCATGACTACAATAGCAGAGCTGTATCGTCCTATCCCCTTCACCACTCTGTTATGGGCTGCTGCTCTTTCAGGCGACTGGAATACCCTCGAGTTGGGTGAGAGTGTCGTGTGCATTGTCGTGATGCAGGGCTTCCTAAGTTTTCTGAGGAAGGCCAAGAGATAATTCCCCCAATCTCCTCCGAAAAGTCCAAACTCATGCTGTACATTTATCAAATCGAAATCTGAACCGTTGATTCGATCGGCTACTTGGTGATATGTCCTCTTGTCATTCGCATCAATTTGCATTACTACTTCTTTTCCATAGTTATAGGATGAGCCGGAGTCATTCATGCCAATGATTGCTGCGGGTTTGAGTGTGTGGAGAGCGTCTATACTCTTAGTTAGATCCTCAGTGAAGGTGGCTATTCCGCACTCCCTAGGCGCATAACTGCTCACATAAGCTACTCTGAACATGGATTAGTCACATCATCAGTGGAAACAAAGACACAGACTTATAGTCAGAGATAAGCATTATGAATTGGTTGTAACCTGATAGCTCGTCCATAAACTTGGTGCGAGTGGATGGCATATCTGGCTTCTCTCTTCGATGTTATACAAGGATGTGGACCTGTGTTTGAAGCCGAATTAACTCCATGATCGAATGTATGTGGGCAATAGACCAGTAGGTGGCACGCTTAGTCCATGACCAGTTAGCTTTGCTTCTATCTTCATTCAAAGAGTCTTAATGATAACTATCAGTATACTTTGACCTCTCTCCCCATACGTGAGAACCAGACGTAGTTTCATTCGATTCATCGGGAAGATTGTTCCCTTTCCTTTTTCATCCTCAATCAGACTAATTGGTAAAGATATATGTCGTTCATAGAGTGAGCAATGTTAGATAGTTGCGAAACAAGAACTAGGATCCTTTGTGTCTAGATACTGTGCAAATGTTCCATTTTCAACAGTAATAACACAATTATCAAGGCACCCCATCATATCATTCTGAAGCGATATCAGACGATGGATGGAAGTTTTAGACGTTCTTTTTGGCACGTTCAATGAGCTCAACACCTTCCTCACTGAGGCGATCTGCAGTTTCCTGCGTCTTTCCTTCAGCAAAACAACGATAGAGTGGTTCGGTGCCAGACGGTCTGATGAGAATCCAGCCGTCATCGTGAATTATCTTCACACCATCTAGCGTTATACGATTCATATCCTTACTTAGATCAAGGAGTGCCTCTAGGAGCGCTTCTCTCTTGTCTTGAGGAACAGGTACTTTCACCTTTGTGTTGAAATATGTAGGAAGTTCACTGACAAGCTGTGAGAGGGTTTTATCTTCTAGGGCAATCATTTCCACAACTTGGGTAGCAGTCATTGCGCCATCACGAACAGGTTGATGAGCTGGATAGAACACTCCGCCATTTTCCTCACCACCCAATTCTGCACCAGTTTCCTCAAGTCTGTGTGAAACAACAACACTTCCAACTACAGTCCAATCTATCTTGGCGCCAGCCTTTCGGGCCACATCTTCAATAAGACGACCGCTTGAAACAGGCGTGACAAGGGTCGACCCATGTTTCATAGCCAATACACGCGAGGCAATCAAGGCAAAGGATTGGTCGCCCCACAGTACCCTGCCTGTTTCATCAACAAAGGTTGCTCTATCTGCATCGCCATCATGCGCTATCCCCAAATCAGCCCCAGTAACTCTCACTGCGAGCGCGAGATCCCTGATATTCTCAGGGATTGGTTCAGGATCTCTTCCCGGGAATGAGCCATCTAACTGAGAATTAAGTGAAACCACAGTACATCCAAGCTCTCTAAGGAGCCGGGGTGTCACTAAACCTCCTACACTATTAGCACAATCAACGATAACTTTCAGTTTCTTATTCTTTATTCTACCGACATCAAGGTGCGATTTGATTCCCTCTAAGTACACATCAATTGCAGAGTCATAATGTGTGACTTGACCAACTTTGTTCCAATCCGCAAACTTGAACTTGTTCGAGTGGTAGGTCATTTCAATCTGATTTTCAGTTTCACGAGACACCTCAATTCCCTTGGGTCCCATCACTTTGATTCCATTGAATTGAGGCGGGTTGTGTGAAGCTGTGACCATGACTCCAGCAATGCATCCTAGTCTGGGGATCATATACTGCAATGTCGGAGTCGGCACAAGACCAAGATTGACAACCGAACAACCTGTTGAGGTTAGCCCAGATGTCAAGACCCAAGTGAACATTTCGCCTCCCATCCGTGAGTCCCGTGCTATACCAACCGTACCGGGTCCTAACTCAGATCCTATAGCACGACTCAGGTTGAGAACCAGTTCAACCGTAAAACTCTCGTTTATTATGCCACGGACCCCGTTTGTACCAAACATCGTGGTCAAGGCCGTATCACTGAAATCTCTACAAGTAGGTGATGACTTAAGCGTTGTCACAGAGTGTCTTCCTGGGTGTGCGCTTGAGGAACTTGGCAAAGGCGGAGTACTTGGGATGGTGGTTGAGCACCTCGTCCTTGGTCTGTAGCTTCTAGGCATTCTACTCGTAAGCTCGTTGATACTCAAGTCAGCATGTTGCGGCTTTAGTGTCTTGGTTACCATATACAACATGCCATAGAGGCAGCTATGTAGTAAACGGGGTATCATCTAGGCCGCTGAACGCGATTGAGGGCCAGGTATTCAATCTACGATGATTCGAGATGTTGGCGAGATTCGGTTTGCTATCGTAGATTACGTTCCGAAAGTTCGGAGAAGGTTGAGCACAATAAGGAGCGCAGCAGCGATATTTGTGATTGCAAACAGCAGCTTGAGATTCCTTGGTTCCGATTTCAAAGCGAACCTTCCACCCAAGAGGCCACCAAACACAGTCACGACTGCTAGAAGCAACGCCAAGTACGGATTAAAGTGACCTTGAAACACATGACCTGAAAAGCCCATCAAGGCCGAGGTGGCAACTAACGGTGTTGCAGTGGTCACGCTAGCCCTCATCGGCAATCCGCAGGCTAGGACAAGCATAGGTACAAGGAAAGATCCTCCTGACACACCGATCATGCCACTGAAGAAACCAGTCAACACGGTTACCGGCATTACAATCTTGAGATTGAGAACGAGTTGGCCCAATTCAGTCGTGAGAGTGATGTAGCCGAATTGGTCCTTTTGCACCTCAGACTCATGTGGAGTATAAGGCACAAGCATCACCAACCCTGCAAGAATGAGTAATATGGCGAAGACTGCTTTCAAAGCAACTTCATCGAATAAGTATGACAGGAAACCACCAGCAAATGCTGAGAGTGCGACCAAAGCACCGACAGGAATGGCTAACTTCCAGGCCACCGCCTTGTTCTTACCAAAGACGATCATTCCTGCAAAAGAAGCGCAGAAGAGAATGAATTGAGCCGTGGTGGATGCTTCATGCATTGGAATAGCGGCAAAAACCAGTATCACGACATAGAAATTGCCACCTCCCTTCCCAACTAAGGTCATCGATAATGCAACTATGAAAATCAGAAGGATGACCAAGAACTCCATCATTCTTTATTCATCTCTCTCACTAGCATTCCCCTCGGATTTCTAGATTACTATGGCTGCATCCATTGAAGTTGGAGCGTGCAAAGACCCTTTGACCAAATGAATCGGGAATCTATTCATCCACATATCTCAAGACGGATAGCAGGAGCTCTGAAGATGAAACATTCCTGAAGTCATCCTTTGGGTGCTCAACAATGTGGGCCAAGGCAAGTTACTACTTTGGTGACTGGACAACCGTCGTTTCATTTTGACCACTAGTAAGACTCAACTCTCAAATCTTTGAAGAGCTGAAAATGTCTTGCATTGCGAGTTACTATGGTTTCATCATGCTGAAGGGCTATCCCTGCTATCTGTCCATCTATTGGATCAACCATCTTCCCTTTCATTCTTAATTTACCGATTTCAATTCCTGCCCTCCACGCAGAGATTGTGTCTAGAGGGATGACTTGAAAACCTGATAGTATTCCATCGATTCTCTTCTGCTCGCTCTTGGGCAACGCAGCCAGTGCAACACCCACTGCCAACTCCATGACCGTTGGTGATGTGATGTACTGTAGTTGTCGGGTCTCTCTTATCTCGTCTAGCTTCTTTAGTGCAGACTGACGCTTGCGCATGAGATCAATGATGAAAGATGAGTCCGCAATCACTACGATCTCAACCTATCATCTCTTCCATGCTTTCAGACCATGTCTTACTACGCTCTTTCCGAAACACATCCAAAGCGTCTGATAACTTACTGATTGACTCCGTTGAAATACATCCAACGAAGTCATCTAGAGACCGTCTGCTGGCTAGGCGAATTACCACCTGACTAAAGCTCTCATTGTTTCTCTTTGCTTTTCTGAGGATTTCATATGCCTCGTCTGAGAGTGATATTGTCTTGTAGCCCATCTTGATCACAGTCTGTGTATGTATGTGTATGTATTGATTTAAACTCACTGACAGAAGAGAATCACTGTAGTCAGACGAAGCAAGGAGTCTACTTGCTTATGATCGACTATTGCAAAACGAAGGGGCGTTCAGCACTGAACCGTCAGTAAGGCCCAGAACCAGCCCGGTGACAGCACCAAGCTGTGAGAAATGGTGCATTTGCTGGTTTAGCCTACAGGGTTAAGCCCTCACGACCATGGCCTTTCAGAGTTTGGTTGACGACAGCTATCTCTGCTTGGACTCATATCTGCCAAACATCGAGCGGCCGGGGAAGGGTCCTATGAGCCAATCTGCCCATTAGCCTCGGACCTCTTGCCAGTTTAGGAACTACTCCAGCCACTTGTATCCCTTGCTTCTATGGATTATCTCAGATATTCTTACTTCATCTTCTACTACAAAGTAGATTGCTCGATAGTCACCAACTCTCAATCTAAAGAGAGGTGGTTCATCCGGAGTCATGAGTCTCTTGATGTCTACACCAGACCTTCTTCGAAAGGGGTCATCCTCGAGGCCCATTAGAGCATCTTTGACCTTCTCTTTCTGTCCAGAGTCCAGTAGACTCAATTGTGACACTGCAGTCTGGGAGAGCAGGACTCTAAACTTGGTCAAGTGGAACGAACTCCTCCTCCTCGAGAATTCGTTTCTGCCTTCTAGCGAACTCGGTTTTTTCAGCAACATTGAGGAGGCGGCGGATCAATTCATCGTAGGTTTCTCCCTTCCGCCCATATCTTTTGAGGAGATCACGGGTTTCTTTTGTCAGTGGGATTGTAGTCGTTTCGCCCATATCTATCATGACTTATAATGTTGATAATTGCTTATAATCTCGTTGGATTTGTACCGATTGTCGCTCTCAAATGAAACAGAGAGTCTACTCGCTCATAGTCGACTATTGCGGAGTTGATAGGGTGGCCCTCTCTAAGACATCTACTCCACAAGTAGGGGCTGCCCGGGTGCGAAAGAAAAGACAGAAGTCCTCAAGATGTGCCTATTCATGGGGTAATGACCTCTCGTACTGCCCAAGGTATCGGCTTCATAATTGTGCTTGTCATCATCTTAGGATATCCCCCATTGGGGATTCAATACGGTACGCACACTAAGACGGGCTATGGAGACATAGGACCTGGTAGCATATTCAGAACGACAATACGTGGCAGTCAGGGTGACATAGTGGTATTCAGCTACGAGGCAGACCTTGGAGTCGTTGAGTGTGCTCTGATTGAGCTCGGAGACCGCAACGTCAGTGACTTCACGCGTGATACCGACTTGCATGAAATAGCGTGTTTCTATTATCAGGTTAAGATGAGGGAGGAGATGGTACTGACAATGACTTATGAATACAGGCTCCTTCTCTTCGCTAGAAACTATGCCAATGTCACCCAATGGTTCAGTTATGAATGGACGAGCAGGAACCCAACTCTGAACATCTATACTCATGCCATCATGAGAGTGGCCGTGGTCGTTCCCGTGGTACTCTGTGGCATATCGGTGCTATTGTGCAAGAAGAGGCATGAACAGCTGCTCAGAGATCAACGACCAGAGGAGTGGGATCATGTTGACGCATAGTAGCACCAACTCGTCCAGACCAAGAGCAATCTTGACTCTTCTCCTCTTGGTGTCACTGATTATACCTCACACTCTGGGGATTAGGCGTGGCAGTTCATACATTCGATTCACTCTGGTTGCTGCACTCTGGACACTCATCCACGAGTCTGGGAGCACGATTGCGGGTCCTTACAGCTATACTCTCTTTCCATTCCCCAATGAGCAAGCACTCCTGTGGACTGCTCTTTTCGTTCCTCTGCAATTGTGCACATCATATGTCATGTTTCGATTCGCAGGAGGAGCCATTGAGAGAGAAACAGCCTCACGTGTTGTGATAGCTGCCCTCATAATCCAAGCCTTCTTGTCGGGTGCATTATGGTCCGGATATGCTTCTGGTTCGGATATATCCCGGGTGTATTTGTTCGATACAGTCATTCCGCTGCCGATATTCCACATTGTAAGCGTGCACATAGTACATCGGTCCGAATGGAAGCCATCCGCAACATTATAACAAGCGCTCGCTTTCAATCAAGCAATCCTACTATCATAGCTCGTGACCAGAAGCACTAGCTCTGTCCCTTTCGAAGCGGCCTACCACTGCATCAAGAGAATACTGGCATCCATGCCAAAAAGGAAATATGATTCGCAGCTGAATTAGCCTACAGGATTCTGCGTGATGAGGAAAGAGAGAATAGGAGTCAACACGTCAATTCTGGTCAAGTACTTCAGACATGGGATCATCTTCTCATTGCTAATGTCTGGATACATTCTATTCTTACCGCTTGTCGAGTGGATTGTAAGATATACTGTTGTTCCAATGACATTTGAGCCAATGGCAGTTCTGTTCACCATTGTTTACATCTTCACTGGATTTTTCTTGATACTTGGTGCAATCAATTCCTCTCTAAGCGAAGGTCTCTGGCAAATTAGAATCGGCGAAGGCTGGCAATTCCTGCTCGGGAATGGAGTCATCCTATTCATAGTGCTCTGCATCGTTCAGGTACCTGCTGCCATAGTAACGACGTTACTGGCTTGGATGCAGCCGGGCGGGCTCTTTTTTGGCTTCTGGAATGCCCTACCCGCGATAGTAGTCCCTTCAATTGTGATAACGCCGATTCCTAACGGAGTCGTAGCCAAGCACGTGGCGTTGATGACTTCAAAGACAACAGGGCCAGAAACGATGCAGATGTAGGATGCAAATCCGTGTCCGAGCTGTGTTGATATTTCAATTCATGCTTGAAATGCCGTTCTGAAGAAGCCAAGTGAAAGTAGGTTCGCCCATCAAGCTAGCCCAAAGCGCCTGAAACTCCGTGGGCTGATACATGTAGATACTAGGTGCCCCAGTAAAGCAATCGCTGCCACAGTTTATGACCAGAAGATGTCTAGCACTCATGAGAATAACCTATACTAATGGGGTGCACCATGAGAACGGATTACATCGCCGCAATCTTGTTCGGACTCATTCTTATTGCAGGCGGTATCATCATGGGAGCTGTTCCACATCATCCGTACATTGGACCACTTGGTGGTGGCCCGGGCTGGACGTTTGTAGTTCCGATTGGGATTGTGCTTGTCATCTTTGGCCTACTTGCCTATTACTCGGAACGAGAGGTGCCCCGTAAATCAAGCACAGGACCAGCCCAATGACGACGTCAAGCTATGAGAGATTGCTCTTGAGGAATCCTCGTCCTCTCAGTACCTGGCGAATGATTGCATCCTGTCTTTACCTGACCATCTCGAAAGGGCTTTCTGGAGAAGACGTATCTCTGAGGTCCCATGATTAGGAGAGGAGTCGACCCTTGAAGTGAAGAACACCATCTGGAGTCCCATCCGTATCGCGGTCTTCCTTGCCACATGGTCCCTTGTTACACCAATCCGCATCCAAATCTCACAGACATCACGCTCATTGAATGTACTCATCTGGGCTGGGACTTGGGGTTTCGGCAGAGTTTCTCCATTCACCGACTCGCCCCTTGTAATTGACCCTGCATACACTTTCTTCATGTTTCCATATTGCGTACCTGGGCTAGCTATTGCGTGGCTCGTCTGGAGATGGGCTCGAGATGGAAACCTTACCAAGTCCCAGTACATAGAGAGAACCCTTCTCCTACAGGTGGTTCATATGGTACTTGTGTGGCTGCTCTTTCCTTGTCCATATTCATCTGGGACAGCCATCACGTGCATCCCGGTACCTACAACTGGGATAGTCTCACTGCCCTTTGTGGCGCGAGTGGTGGAAGAGTTGCTATCGCCATGGCAGGACAATCTTCCAAGTTGACCCGGACGCTTTGACCCCACTCTATCTACATCTCCGGAAACAATTCAACTGTGTCATCCGGACTTCCCGAACTTTCAGTGTACCAGCAATCCTAATCATGCGTCAAACCAAAGGAGCAATCCGTCGGTTTCAAAGGCCTCACCCGATAGTTGTGTGATGCGACCACTAGACAGGATAGTGAGATTCAGGGGTCCGTCGACATTACTGAAGACATATGATGTGACTAGGGAACAATCTCTGACATTTAACCAAACACGAACGCTGAAGTCGAATCCGAGGAGAGAGATGT
>LRSK01000023.1 GCA_001563325.1 Candidatus Thorarchaeota archaeon SMTZ1-83 | reverse complement strand
CGGCCATGTTTGTCCGCCGTCGCCAGGTAGACTGTGTCCTGTCCAAGTGAGATTCCAGAAGAGTAAGACATGGCTGCTACCTCTGGGTTCAGGAGGCTTGACCTCTTCTTTGCATATTCCTTTGATAGCAGGGTGTCCAGCGGGACCTTGTAGAAGTCTGGATCCGCATTGTGTCGATGAAGGTCAGCGTAGGCAAGCTTCTTGGCCTCAACCATGAGATGGTAGCGTTCAGCTGACAGGGAGTCATGGTTCTTCAGGTCGAACTCCTCCATTATGTTCAGCATCTGAAGTGCGGCAAACCCCTGACCATTGGGAGGATGTTCATAGACTGTTGTTCCCCTGTAGCTCGTATGTATTGGCTCAGTTTCTAGGGTCTTGTGGTCTTGCAAGTCCTGCATAGTAAGAAACCCGTCATTCTGTCGCACCGTTCTCACAATCCGTTTCGCTATGTCCCCGCTATAGAATTCTTCTACACCTTCCTTGGCAACCCTCTTGAAGACATCTGCAAGTTCGGGGTTCTTCATCGTTTCACCGATCTCAGGCCCTTTGCCCCTAATGGAGTAGGTCTGTTTTGCAGCTCTGTTCTGAAGTCTACCTACTCCATCCGACCAAGATGCTGCAGCAATTTGGGAAACCGGAAATCCAGACTCGGCATAATGCATTGCGTCACGGAGAACGTCTCCCATTGTAAGTGTGCCATACTTCTCAACAATGTGGAACCATAGATGCATCGCCCCAGGAACTGTTACAGTTGATCCTCCAGATGATGGCATCTGAGTCCACCCCTTCTCAAGAAGGTCATCCAGAGTGACGAGAGAACCGGCACGTCCAGAACCGTTGAAACTCAAAGGTGAGCGAGCGTCTGGTTGGTGCAACAGAGCAAAAGCATCCCCTCCGCAGCCTGTGCTGAATGGTTCCACAACATCCAAGACCGCCGCGGCGGCCACTGCTGCGTCAACCGCATTTCCACCTTCCTGCAAGACTCGGACACCAGCCTGAGTTGCTAGTGGTTGCGACGTGGCGACCATCCCGCTCTTGGCGATAACATCAGAACGATAACTGAAAGACAACGAGATTCAACCTCTTTGCTTAATGCTTGCTCGATTATGTTCTCCCTACGCTCACTTACCTGTTCTCACTGGGTATCCTCGGTCCTTCCAACCTTCAATGCCTTCGAGTGTCACTCCCACGTTCTTGTAGCCAGCTCTCTTGAAGATGCTAGCAGCTGTAGACGCTCTGGCTCCTCGGGGGCAAATGGTCACCGTTGGCTTGTCCCTATCAAACTTAGACATGTTCTCGGCAAGGTTGGTCAGTGGAGCAAAGGCAGACCCCACAATGAACTCCTCCTCAGCCTCATGTAGCTGGCGTACGTCAATCATCGTCATCTCTCCCTTGCCAAGCTGCTCTTTGACTTCTTCAAGAGTGTACGTCTGAAGCAGCGACCTAAGTTTGCCTTTCTCATACCAACCGTCCATTCCAGATCCCAAGTATCCAACTACGTTGTCAAAACCAATGCGATGCAGATAGTTCATAGCCAGTTTAAGGTCCTCAGTCCTTTCGAGCACAAGAAGGAAAGAATCGTCAGGGTTCAAGACCCATGCTGCAGATTTCCCCATGCTGCTGAGAGGAAGACTCATGGCTCTGGGAATATGGCCGCATACGAAGAAGTCGGGTGACCTTGTATCTACGACAAGATGGCCAGGCTTCTTCAAGAGATCTTCAAAGGAAGCTGGGTCAAGGTTCCTGGGAGGATCAAGGCTTGAGAGAAGAGGGGGACCAATGCTGTTTAGCTTTCTACAGTGCTTGAAGTAGGTAGAGAGTGTCAATGACTGTCGAAGTCTGGCATGTACGAAATCCTCTTCCTCCATCTGGAGCCAAGGATTGCTGGCTCGTTCGTATCCAATTGTGGAAAATTCTCGTTCTCCGATATCCCCTCCGCAGACAGAACCTGCTCCATGACCTGGAAATACGACCACACCATCGCCGACTGGCAGAACCTTTTCATGGAGGCTATGAAAGATTTCTCTTGTCATCTCTTCGTGTCTAGTTATGTCCGCAAGGTCAGTCCTTCCAATCTCATTCACGAAGAGAGTATCTCCCGTGAAGAAGGCAAAGGGATTTGGCCCTACTGACATGTCCGCGACCAAGTAGCTCATGCTATCCTCTGTATGTCCAGGCGTATAGACACACTCGATCCGAGTCTTGCCAACGTCGAACGTGTCTCCGTCAAACAGCGAATTGTCGCCGAACTTGAAGTCAGTTTCCTTGCTGTGGTTTATCTGTGCATCGGGAACATGATATTGCAGTTCAAGTGATCCTGTTACGTAGTCTTCGTTTCTGTGTGTTTCAAAGATGTGTACTATCTCAGATTTCGTTTCCCTTGAGAGCTTCAGGTATACGTCTACATCTCTTCGTGGGTCAACGACAAACGCCTCGCCGTCGGAACTCACGAAATAGGACAGATGGGCAAGCCCTTCGGAGCGGATAGTTGTTACTCTCATCTCTCGCACCAAGTAACTCGGCTCTTATCGCATCCTCTTTTAAGGTGTCAGGTGGACTAGAAACAGAAGTCAGAGGACATGTCTACTTAGCAAGACATAAAGTGTGCACAGACTCCACTGAAGAATAGACCCAACGGAGACCTGAGAATGACCCGAGAATCACAGTTGAGCGGTGACGGAATCGTTGTAAACGCGAAACTTGCCGACATAAAGAAGGCTGCCACGAGAGTAATCTTCGACGCTGCAGAGGAGTGGTATGGTGTTGATGGATCTAGAATGTCGCCAAAGGCAGAACTATCTGAGGGAGAGCAGATTGTGTTTCGCGAGAAGATAGACATCTGTCCCGCCGTGATAGTGGCAGCTAAACTGGGCGACAGTCTTTGGTATGTTGTCGCATCAGCCGAATGCCCGAAAGTTAGATGTGACGAGCATCAGGCAATGAAGTGCGCCCGTCTCAATGAGCAAAACATGAGAATCTTTCAAGACACCATTAGTCGAGATACGGATGGGGAGTGGGCGAAAGAATGGAGTATAAGCGCCTCCGACCATCCCAGAGTTCAGATGATAATAGACAAAGCATCAAAGAGATGGACCCACTGATCGGCCTACTGAAGCAGTACACCTAGACAAACCATCCCCAGTTGTCCAACAGTCGCATTGCCCTGCTGGCCCGGGACAGGTGTGCAATCACCTCTCCCAGATGCACTGGCATTTCAGTATCTGCGGGTAATTCTCCGTTTCTGGCCGCTTTCATGAGGTCGGAAATCTCGTTCCAGTCATGACCTGAGTCCCGTTTTATGATTCCCTTGAACTCTAATAGACCTTCGATGGCGTTCTCGAATGTACGTAAGAGTGATAGGACCATAAGACCAATAGTAAGAGAACGGCTGTCTTTGCTCTCTGCACATTTTTCGACAGCTTTGCAAATCGAGGGGCCAAGGTCAGGAGGAGGTTCTGTTGTGCCTATCTCGTCCTCCTTTTGTGCTGCCAAACTCTCACGTACAAATACAAAAGCGCTTCTCAAAGACTCAGAAACAGAAAGACCTTCCTCTCCAAAGGTCGTCGCATAGGTATCCATGCTGGGCGGGCTCTCAACAACAGAAAGGTCGAGGCTTGTACTGCTCCCTGACGAGAGCACTGGATGCTGGTTCTCAAGATTCTCCCCGAAGCTTGCCAGTACTGATAGCAAGTCATTTCCACAACAGTTGCAGATTGCAGCTCCAAGAAGTGATTGCTCAAGTCGATTGAACAGGTCCATGACTTCCTTCTTGTCACTCACTCTCCGCATGTTAATCCGCCCGTCCTGCATGAGCGTGATGTTCATGTCGTTTATCTCCGCCCTCCCATATCCCAAGTCACGACTACAGCGGACAAGCTCGAACCAGTGGGTCACACAGTCCATCAGGTCGCAGAGTATCTGAGGGTCGAAGACACCGAATCTCATCGGCGTGCCTTCAGCAACTCCGTTGAAAACGCGCAGCTCTGCCATCACCTTCTCGTCGGTATCTTGGCATGGACGTGTAAAGAGGACACCTCCTTCTGGCAGTTTGGCTGCCGGTTTGGCAACCAAGGTGGGGCTTCGCTTCCTGAGGGCATCAAGGCTCTCTCTAAGCTCAGAGTACTTCTCGAGCTTCAAAAGGGGACAGGCATCCAAATCTGAGTCACCGACAACAAGTGTTCTTGCGAAGCCCGCGCAGTTCGCAGAGCCGCATAGTCCACAGTCTATTCGCGGAGTTGTCTTCCATGCCTTAACCCACAGGCTACTCAAGGAATTGGCCTCGAAAATCCTCCTTCTGCAGTTCAGTTTAAGGTTCCGTTCAGGGCCACCTTTTCACATCGCTTATATCCACCCATTCATCCTTCGATTCCCGGCTTCCGTCTCTAAGCGAAGATTGACCAAGTGATTCAAACTACACTTTTATTAGAAGACCGGATGCCCGCGTCATAAGGATGAACTAACTATGGAAAGAGCCCGCCAGATGATCAGATGGAATGAGCGTTCCGAAACGGTGAAGACTGTCGCTGTGCTGGCTATAGTGGTCATTGCCACCATGGGCGGCTACGGGCTCTTCATGGTTGGGATGCGAACATCATCCCCCCTCGTTGTAGTCACGTCTGAATCTATGATACATGCACTTTATCCCGGAGACCTACTGGTTCTGCAGGGTAGAGCTGCCGAGGACATCAGTGTGGGTGACATCATTGTCTACGTGGATGATTGGTACACGGATGCACCTATAGTTCATCGAGTCGTTGAGATTCAGGTGGTCAATGGAACGTATTACTTCTTCACACGCGGGGACGCGAATCATGCGAATGACATAGGGAATCGGACAATCGGGGAGGTAGTCGGCGTGGTAGTCTTCAGAATCCCGCAGCTTGGTCATGTCAGCATATTTCTCCGGTCACCGCCCGGCTACCTCTTCATCGCTCTTGTCTTCGTTGCCATAATCATCTTACCTGAATTGGTATGCAAAAGAGATGGTGAGGAGGAGGTACCGCACCAGGAACCAACGATGCCTCCTGTCGGTGAGTAGCTAGCAGTGAAACCAGCGATCTCGCTAACTGAAAAGCCAGTCAATCATGTCATCGAAAACTTTGGATTGAAAGTCTGCCAGGTACCCTTTCTGGGTATTCTCCACCAAGGCCACACCTGATTTCTGGTTCAGCACCACATCAACCAGCTTGGGACCGAGGGCCATGTCGATTGCTTTGAACTTAGCGCCAGCAGTCTTAGTGGGAACTGCAATCATGGCAATGTCGGCCTCATCTGCATCAAGTATCTCCTTGAGCCTCTGGGCAGAGTAATAGGCTGCTATGCCGCCGCTTCTATCCCAGTCCTTGACGTTAGGAACATCCAAGGCGATCCTTTTCATCGTCTTCCCCTTCCTTAGTACTGCAATGGCAGTGGACTCCTTGGTCTTCTCGGTCGCCTTGACGTCCAACTTGACTTCCGCATCGCATTTCTCTGCAGATATCTGAAGTGCTTTGATCAGAGCCCCAACTAGGACTGTCGGAGTCAGCTTGACGACGTAGTCTGGTTGTTCCTCAACTGGCACTTCGTCTCTATCAAATAGGATTGAGTCCTGCCTTGATATTGCATGACGTATTGCTTCTCGCGGATTACCTTCTGATTTTCCAAAGATATCATCAATATCGGACTGTGAGAATGGGAAGATTGGATTCGGTGGTGCCTCCACATTCTGAACATTCCAGAACTCATTCATAGTTTCCTGGATAAACTCTGCAACATCATCTCTGGTAAATGGCTGAAGGTGAACTGGCCGCTCCATTCTGGATTTCATGGGTCCGTCCGCCAGTGCATAGATTCTGTCCCAGATCTCAGTGAGGCTTGACGCTATCAGTACAACATTCTTGCACTCATTATAGAGTCGCTTGAGGACCTCAAAGAATCGACGTTCGCCGTCTTCGCCATGTGCGTTATATGGGCCCTCCATTTCATCAATGAAAAGCAGTATTGGACTAGTGGAACCTTCGGCCAGGAGCTTCAGTGTGGCCATTGTCACATCATCATCTTCAAGGATAGTTCTAACGCCGAGACGTTCCGTTTCGTGATCACTTAACGCATCTCCAAGAAGCCATCTTCTCGATAAGTCGGCATTGGCTGGGTCAAGTCGATACCGCAGGAGGACTCTCACCACATCGGATGAGATTCCAGGATAGTCGACCAGAAGCCTCTCTTGTGCATAGTTGTAGTCATAGATTTCGTGGGAAACTCCACCGAGCCCTCCGAACTTCTTCATCAACATATCAACTGCGTCTTCAAAGATCTTCTCTCCCGCTTCATCAACTAAGCACGCATGGAAGTGGAGGGGTATGCGAACTGGGGCTGGAGGGGAGGGAACGTAGACTGCAATGAACCTTCCCTTCTTGAAGTAGTCCTCTTGGTGCTTGAGTACCCAGTACAAGTGAGTCTTGCCCATCCCTGCACTGCCGAGGACAGGCTGGAATCTTGGTGTCCCGTCCTGCATCGTGAACCTGACTGCTCTAAAGATGGCACGATCGACTTCCTCATGAGGGCCAAGAATATCAACTGAATCTCGAGTGTCGCCTCTTGAAACGTACCTCTTCAAAGGTGGATCATCCCTTAGTATGTTCAGGTACATTGTTTCATCAAAGTCAGCATCAGAGCGAGGGGATTCTGAAGGTGGCGTCATCTTCTGGACTCTCCTAACCTTAGAAGTCCATAGCTGACATTTGATATGAATCTGTTGCAGACGGTGTTGGCGGTCTATCAGCCCCCGCCGATTGGAGGGAATATGACTACAAGGTCTTCCGGCTGAAGTGGCTGTGACAGGTCAGTGGCGCGTATGCCGTTGACCATGACTATCCGTGCCATATCCTCCTCAATACCCAGCTGCTCGACCAGTTGAAGAATCGTAGAACCTTCCATATCGACCGGAAAGGCCTCGCCGACCTCAGTGCCTGGGGGCGCCAGTTTCTGAAGAGTCGCATACAGCTTGACATTCACTCTCATGAATTACACCTAGTAGTAATCTACATCCGGATCACTCTTCGTGAATTCGTGGCCTTTCAGATGCTGTCCACCACACAGAAGCACCATGTTGAACGGGAATAGACCGACACGAAATCCGTCAAGTATCGGGTCATCCGGCTTTGCAAGGGATCCATTTATGAAACAGTCACCGACATCCCGTGACTTCAGACCCAAGCGTGAAAGCAGTTGGGCGAAGGTTTCACCTTGGACGGACTCGCACGTCAGAACTGTGTCTTCGTCTGAACGGCTACCCTTCACAAGTTCTCTCAAGCACCCGTACAAGTGAATCTCAATCATTGTTACTCTCAGTGCTCCTGAATGATTGATAAGATGTACCATTCAGGATGATTGAAAGAAAAGGGGATGGGGAGCAGAAACTCCCCATAGAGGGATAGATGTCACATCTTCTCGAAGACCTTGTCCAGTTCCACATCTGATACCTCAAACACAACATTATGCGGAGGCAAGGACTCTGTGTAGAAGAACTCTGGCAGTCTGTCATCCTTATTCGTGAAGCCTGCTTTCAAGTTGAAATCGCGCTCATTCCTCAGGATATCAAGACCATACTCTGTCGGATCCAGTTCCTTGTCAAGGAATGAATTGACTGTTTCTTTCATCCCTGCAAAGCCATCATCGTCATCCAGGACACAGAATGCAATGAACAGGCAGTATCCTGTTGAATCGATATAGGCCGTGGTTGCCTGGAATGCTCTAGAGAGCTCTGACTTGTCCAGACCACGCGGGTCAGTGACTTCTCCTTTTATTCCAAGAATCTCTGCAGCGATTGTATAGCCTGCGGTGTGGTCTGCGCCCATTGGCGTTGTAGAGTAGGTGACGCCGATACCACGGATAGGTCTTGGATCATAGGCAGGCAGTGATTGTCCTTTCACGACAGGAATCCTTGTAACGCCCAAGGCTTCGCCAGCTATCTTTGCACCTGAACACACCAGCTTTCCTTCTACTGACTCGGGATCGTAGGCTTTCTTCAGCAATTCGATTGCCGCTGGGCCGTCGCCATAAGGAATGACTCCGCCTTCCATGAACATGGCAATAGTATTCCCAGCCTCGATAGTATCGAGTCCTAGGTCATTGCAGAGTCTATTGAGTTCCGCAACGTCATGGAGCACGCCGATTCCCAAATTGGATCCGAGGGACCAAGCAGACTCATACTCAAGTGGCGAAACATGTAGCTTTCCAGTGTCCGCATAAGGGACAATGTTCGAACATGCTATCACACAGCCGGGATGGCACGGGTGCGCATACCTCCCCTCGGCCTCGTCTCCGAACTTCTCTTTTGTTTCATCAACCAAAGCATGCACTGCCTCTCCAG
>LRSK01000022.1 GCA_001563325.1 Candidatus Thorarchaeota archaeon SMTZ1-83 | reverse complement strand
TATTGAATCTGCCGAGATTATAGCAGGCCTAATATCTTGGATGTGTCTTTACTTTGAATGGTGATAGTGGTGGAATTGGGTTTTGCATGGCATCACTCTAAACAGCCTAAACATGCAAGAGCAGATTTCGAAGACATGCTTTCTAACAACTGCAATTCCGTTCTGATTGCCCTCTCTGAGTATGACATGGAATATTGGTATCCGAATATGCTCGCAATCATTGATGAGGCCAAGGATACCGGTCTGCGTGTATGGTTGAACTTCTGGGCGTATGGTGGTGTGTTCGGTGGTGAGCCGCCATCAATCTTTCTTCACAGGAACTCGGATTTGCGACAGATTACAGCCTCCTCAGGGGAGAAGATGCCTGCTGCATGCATAAATCAGCCCGAGTTCCGGAAATGGTTCTTCGACCAAATCGACAAGATTGTGCGAGATTCCAAAGTCGATGGAGTGTTCATAGATGAGCCGCATTACGCTTGGACCTTCTCGACAGAGGAGTTCACATGTGTCTGCGATGTCTGTCAAGCGAAATATGCTGAAGCATTTGATGGTCCAATGCCAATGGTCTACAGTGAGACCGTACAACGCTTTCGTGAGGACAATATGCATCAGTTCCTCGTGGAAACCTGCCAGAGAGTGAAGAATGCGAATGCAAAGGCAGATGTCTGTGTATGCATCATTCCCGCTGATTTTGAGTTTCTTGGAACTCCTAATTGGGACAGGATTGCTTCCATTAAGGAGGTGGACATGTTTTCAACAGATCCCTATTATCATGTCTTTGGACTGGAACGTGAGTGGGCTATTGAATCAGCCAGAAAGACTATAGAAACCGCCAAGAAACACGGGAAGAAGAGCCAGCTATGGCTTCAGCTGTTCAGACTGAGTGCTGGTGATGAAGAAGACGTAGCGTCACTTGTTCCAGAGTATGTGGAGATGAGAGTCGACTCATTATTTGGCTGGTGCTATCTTGCCAACAAAGGAACAACCATCTCCAGTGACAATCCTGATTTGCTGTGGGGCTTAGTGACAGAGGAATATCGTAGGATAGGTTGACCTTCGACCTACGAAAAATCAACCCTTCTTTAGTTGCATTCAAAGCCTTATCTTCTTGAAGATTAGCGGCCACAGGAATATCCCTACGAGTACGACTGTGAAATATCGAAGAGCTCTTAGCCAGATCTCGGATGTCGGAAGGAATGGAGATAGACCCAACATAACTCCTATGACCAGCACAAGACCAATAATCACTCGAGCAGCCAAACGAGGCCTGCCAACATCAAAATCGAAATTGACATACTTCTTCTCCAATGGGAATGCAACAGCCACGCCTATGGTTAATCCACCGTATGCACCGAAATTCTCTCCGCCTGGATATGGAAGGATTGAACTCAGTGCTATCAGGATGAACCCGATGCTAAATAGAAGTAGATACCAATATTTAGTCTTGGTCCTCGATGCAAAATCGGATATTTGAGCCTCGAAGTAGAATCCCGCAAGACCAATGACAATGCCAATTGCCCATCCGAGAAGGATATCGCCCAAGAAATGCACTCCCAAGTAGACTCGCGATATGCCTATCAGAAACATGAGTATCACCGAGGTAAGAATCATCCACCAAGTCCTGACTTTGGCTCCGAGCCATGAATATAGAGCCCCTGAATTCTGTGCATGACCGCTAGGCGTACTGTAATCGATCGCCTCAATATCCCCGTACCAATAGCTTGCAGGTGGCCTTGGGTTCCCTATAGCATATTTCAACCAGTAATTGGTCACAATCGATACGATCAGGATGAATGTAATTATCGTTGCCTCTCTTTTTCTATAGGTCCAGAAAGCTATCAGAAGGACTGAGATTAGGAAGATCTCTCCTCCCAACTCTGTTACAATTCTAAAGAAGACTCCTGCCCATGGCAGCAAATCCCGTATGAGGGTTGTGATATTTGGGTCAAAGAACATGTATCTCTCACCTGTGATGCAAGGTATGCAACTATGCAAAGCGAATGAAAAGCTTGCCGAGGAAATAGAGTGGAAACAGAAGCTTAATAGTCGAGAGGATTTCTCGCCTGTTCAGGGTGATTGCCACTATGGTTCTAGAGAATCTCGAACCCAATTTAGTATGGCAGATATTCGAAGAGGTGTTTATTCGCACCCCTCGTGCCTCCAAGAAAGAGGACAAGATTCGTGCCGAGATTAAGGAGTATGTTCGCGCCAAATCCAATGAAGCTGGACTGTCTTTGACTCTGCATGAAGATGCAACTGGAAACATCCTTGTGAAGAAATCTGCAACTAAAGGCATGAAGGCTGCTCCCCCAATCCTGCTTCAGGGCCATATGGACATGGTATGTGAAACCGACCGTCCTGATGGATTTGATTTCGAGAATAATCCAATACCAGTCAGAATACAGGACAACGGAGAATGGGTTGATGCTGATGGCACAACCCTTGGGGCTGACAATGGGATTGGATCATCAATTGGACTTGCTCTGGTGTTAGATTCCGATGTTGAGCATGGGCCTCTTGAAGTCCTTCTTACAGTGGATGAGGAGACCGGCTTGGTTGGTGCATTTGGACTTGAAATTGAAAAACTTGGTATTGAAAGCAAGCTGATGATAAACATCGATTCAGAGGATCTAGGTGTCATCACAATCGGTTCAGCTGGGGGAGGGGATACCATACTTACAAAGGCTCTTACCACGAAGGATGTTACTGGAGCGGCCACATTCTATGACCTGTCTGTTTCCGGTCTATTTGGAGGCCATTCTGGAGTTGATATTCATGAGCCTCGGGCGAATGCCAACAAACTGATTGCAAGAATGCTGACAAAGATAGTCGAGAAGATGAATGTTCACCTATGCAGTTGGAACGGTGGGAGCAAGCATAACGCAATAACAAGAGAGTCAATCGCTAAGTTTGCTGTTGAAACTGGTAGGACTGCAGACGCGGAAAAGATACTCGAAGAATCAAGTGCTGCCATTCTAGCATACTACAAATCTGCCGCACCTGGCGCAGTTCCTCTAGAGCCAGATGTCAAGATTGAATGGACTAAATCATGGCCCTCGCAAGCTTTCTCACTGGAGGAGTCAAAGAAGATCATTCAGTCAGTGAATGTCATTTCTCATGGTCCAATTCGCTTCTCACCGAGTGTCGAAGGTCTTGTAGAGACCTCAAACAACTTAGCGATAATAAGGACCGATGATTCAGAGATATCGGTGGTAATGTCAACAAGAAGCAGTGTCGACTCAGAGCTTGATTCATTTAGAAAGACGCTCTCTGACTTGGCTCAGCTCAGTGGCTGGGATGTAACTCTAAAGGATGCTTACCCCGGATGGAATCCAGAACCGAAGAATCCATTTCTAGCATATGTTCGCTCTCATCTTGAGAAGGTTCTAGAGAGGGAGGTTAAAGTGGAGGCTATTCATGCTGGACTCGAGTGTGGCATAATCGGTTCAAAAATCCCGGGAATTCAGATGGTTTCAATTGGTCCAAGAATGGAGAACCCACACACTCCTGATGAGCGACTCAGGATTGCAGATGTAGGAATCCTATATAATGTGATGAAATCGATTCTCAAGGATTTGTCCAATCTCTAATATCAAAGCCCTACAGACCTGAGAGATTCAATGCTTCTAGCTGCCTTGCTGAAGGTCTGCCAGTCTTCATGTTCCACTCTCTATGTTTGTACCATGTCTTAAGCTGGTCTTCCACATCTGGAACGTGACCTTCTGACGGGCCCTCGAGTGGTTGAAGCACAATGTCAGGGAGCTTTTCCTTCTTCGTGTCATATCCCATCTTGAGATTGAAGAGGCGCATGAGTGTGAATATTCTCTGACCAGTCCGTGCTAGCTCCTCGACTGAGTAATCCCAGCCAATCACCATCTTAAACAGGTCTACAATCTCTTCTGCTAGGAATGGATAGAAATTACAGATGCCTGCAGAGTTGGTTATGCATCGGAAGTCCTGGAGCCTAGCAGCTACATCAGCTTCATTGGCGAATCTGTCGAAACTCTCTATCCCAAGTGCCTCGTTTGTCTGTCCCATCTGCACGTTATACATATCAGCTGTCATGTGACATGCTCCGCGAGGCGACGTCGCATAAGCTATAGCCATACCAGAAAAGCCCCTCGGATCGTGCATGGGTAGCTCAAGGCCATTAACTTGGGCAGCCAGATTCTCGACTCCGAACTTCTTCCCGAATGCCCATGTGCCCTCCGCCATCAGGTCTCCCACGCCTTCTCTCTTAGATATTTTCTCTAAAAGTGCTAAGGCGGAGTCGATTTCTCCCCACTGCGGTGCGACTCCATCGAGATCCCTCTTGCTGATCTTGCCCTCGATGAAGAGGTAGTAGGCAAAGGCGACCACATTTCCTGCAGAGATAAAGTCCATTCCCAGGAGATCAAGTGTCTTGCTGCAATGGACTAGAGAATCAAGCTGGTTGTTCAGAATAAGTGTTCCCAATGTTCCTGTCACTTCGAGCTCAGGCCCAGCGAACTCATCCGTTGCATACTTGCCAGCAGTAATCTTGACCTTCCTTCCGCAACCTATTGGGCATCTAAAGCACGCAGACTTCCCAATGAGGAATGTTTCTCGTACTGATGTCCCACTGAGATTATATGAGTCAAAATCTGAAACAGTATAGTATCCTGCTGGCAACGAGCCATACATCATGCTCGCCATATCAACATATCCTGCAGTACCTAGCTCTGAGTACATATTGAAGGTGGGGTCTTCGCTCTTGTCTTCATTCATTGCCTTTGCAAGTGCAATCAATCCTTCAGGGTCTGCTACAGGTATCTTTCTGTCTGTGCCGTTGACAACAATCGCCTTGATATTCTTAGAGCCCATGACCGCTCCTACACCAGTCCGTCCAGCTGCGCGATAGTGGTCTACTATTACACTAGCATACTTGACCAAGTTCTCTCCAGCAATCCCGATTCGTGCAACGCCCGGATTCCTGAATCCTGTTTCTTTCTTCAGCTCATCCCACACAACTTGGGTGTCTTTTCCCCATAGGTGAGTTGCGGCTCTCAACTCAGCATTATTATCATTCACGAGTAGATAGGAGTGCGTTGCAGCCTTTCCAGTTAATAGGATTCCATCATATCCAGCAAATTTCAGGTCTGCACCCAAATGTCCTCCTACAGTGCTGTGACCCCACAGCCCGGTCTGAGGAGACCTAGAACAGAATGATGTCTTGCTGCCTGTGGGGACCATGGTTCCAGTAAAAGGTCCGGTGAGGATTAGCAGTGGGTTTTCTGGTCCCAGTGGGTCAGTTTCTGAGTCAATCATGTCATAGAGAATTCTGCAGGCATAGCCAGCGCCTCCAATATATTCTCGTGCCATCTGGGGGTCAATTGCCAAGTCCGAAAACTCGCCAGATTCTAAATCGACTTTGAGGATTTTTCCACGGTAGCCTAACATGGTCTTCCCCTCAATTAGAAATCAATTGGCGTCCCATCATACATGTATTCAAAGATCTTCCTGAGGGTGCTGCTCTCAAAGTTGCGCGGGTTCATGGTAATCGCAGCATCCATCATTGAGAACTCGACCAACTTGTCAAGATTCGCCTTGAAATCCTTCTTCTTCACGCCAGCCGCTTTGAGACTTGTGGGGCAACCAACCTTTTCCATGAGTTTACGAACCATTTTTGCAAATTCCCTTGCTGCTCTGACAGGATTCTTCAAAGTCACACCAAGAAGGCGTGCAAGCTCCGCATAGTTCTTTGCTGCCTCATCGCTTTCATTCGTGTTGAACTCAATCGTATTAGGCAAAGCCAAGCCAACGGCGAGGCCATGCTGTAATCTTAGGACTGCACCCATGCTGTGACCTAGCGAATGACCAAGAGCTACCTGTGAATTGCTGAACGCCATCCCTGCAAGGTTTGCCGCAACAAGCAATTTTCCTCGGACCTCAAGGTCATGAGGGCTCTCAATTGCTTTGGGCAGCCACTCGAAAACTATCTGTACAGCTTTCATTGCACATGCGTCTGAGAAGTCGTTCTTCCATGACGAAACATATGCCTCAACAGCATGTGTCAGGGCATCCATGCCCGTATATGCAGTGAGGGTTTTGGGTAGATCCTTTGTAAAGGACGGTTCAAGGATTGCAAGATCTGGCACCATCTCCGTGTTTATTGTGGCCATTTTCCTTCCGGTTTCATCATCCCTAATCACAACTGCCTTTGTCACCTCGGACCCAGTGCCTGCTGTGGTTGGGATACAGATCAATTTGGCCTTCGCGCGTAGACCAAGCTCATCAAACGGGTTGAGGGCTGCTAGATCTATGTCGGGCCTCTCGTAGAGTACCCATGCCGCCTTGGCAGTGTCCATCACGCTACCGCCACCTATAGCGATGATAGTATCTGCCTCGAATGCACGTATTGCCTCAGCTGCATCCTTGACAGTTGAAACCTTCGGATCTGGCTTAGCGCAATCCCAGATGGCAACATTGAATCGGTTTTCAGTGAGGATTTTCGCTATTCTATCAGGATATCCAAGATTATTAATCATCTCATCAGTGATAATGAAAGCACTCTCACCCTTAATCGTTTCAAGAACCTCTATAGAGTCCTCACCAAAAGCAATCTTTGGCGGAATAGTGAATTCCCATGACATCTTCCTCTACCTCTGCTCTAATAGTTCTAGAATGACCTATTCATCAAACCCAGTGCATGCAAACACTATGAACGCCCTCTTATTTGTGATGCGCTATTTTGTGATTACTTGATTTGGCAGAGATTGGATGATCTTGGCTGCATCTGAAATTATCTCATCAATAAGCTGCCGAACAGTGGGCAAGTCCTCTATCCTTCCCACAGCCTCTCCTCCGAACATCAAAGCAGTATCCGCTTTGGCGTCTATCAAGTCCTCAAAACCATCTCGTTCCAGCTTCAGAATTGCCTCATTGGAGTCAAGAGGTTCTCCAAGATAGAATCGGGGGACATCCTCCAAAGTCTGTTTCACTATACTCTCAGCCCTCTTGTTTCGAATAAAACGCATTGGTCCAAACAACCCTCTTCCCACCAGAGTCTGACGTTCTTCTCTCTCAATTATTGCCTGCTTCCAGATTGGTTCAAAGTCACTCTCTTTGGTTGCAATGAATCGCGTTCCCATCTGAACTCCCTTTGCTCCTAGACAAAGCGCTGCCGCTAATGTGTTTCCGTCACAGAAACCTCCTGCGGCTACAACAGGAGTCTTTACAGCCTTTGCCACAGCTGGGACTAAGACCATTGAATGAACAGGGTCCCATGACACGTGCGCTCCCCCCTCATGACCTGAGGCCACAATGACGTCTGTACCTGCCTTTTCCGCCTTCTTGGCATGATACACCGATGGGACAACATGCGCCCATATGAGCCCCTGTTTTTTCAGTTGTGCCCATGGAGTTGGATTGCCGGCAGATGTGACAACAACACGTAGTGAGCGTTCAATATCAGAATCGCTCTCCATCGCCTCCACAACGCCTCGTGCAAACATCTCAGATGCAAGGAGAAATTCTGATGCAACTGGGATGTTCACCCCAAACACCCCTCTTGATCCTTTGGTTCCTTTAGTCACTGCTTCGATTGATTTCTGAAGGATGATGGGCGGTGGGTCTGTGCCAAAAAGCCTGACTGCATCAATGGGCGCTGCATCTGGCAATAGAGTCGCAGCCATTCCAATGCAGCTGATTACGCCTAGAGCTCCAGCATTGGTGACAGCGATAGCGAGATCCTCAGTCTTGTAGGGACCCATTCCCCCTTGCAGAATGGGGTGCTTGATTCCGAGAACGTCACAAATCTCTGTATGTAGAGATGCCATGAATCAAGTGAGAACTTATTCCTCGATTTAAGTCTGTCATTTGCAGAGAGTCAGGGCGGCCACATTGGTATACGGCGCCCGCCGAAGATTATAGCTATGAAAGTTATCAATGCGATTATGATGCAGAATGCAAAGTAAGTTAGAAATCTACCTGCGAGTATCTCCGCCATACTGTCTGTGGTTTCTGGCGAATAATCACTCGTCGATAAACTTGGTTGGGACCTGAGTTGTGGCATTGACAAGCTCCATCGCCGCCTTTGTATAGCGCATAATCTTGCCCATGTCGTTGCCTTTTCCAAGCTTGAACTTTCGCTGCATTAGGCCTTTGATTGGATCTATCTTCTTATCAAACAAGAGCTTCCAGTTCTTCAATGGTCCAGAGTAGGTGAATTCCGCATTGGTGCTTTCATCAGCCATGTGAGCCGATCTACACTTCCCATGCCAGAGATCAAGATAGAATCGAATGTTCTCTGTGATGACGTCTCCATCTGCTTCTATCTCAAACACAAAATCGCCTTCCCAGTCATGAGCGGCGTCTTCGTAGGCTTTGCTTGCGTTTACGACTTCCACATACTTCTGAATCCATTCCTCTGAGGGGAATAGTAATTTCT
>LRSK01000021.1 GCA_001563325.1 Candidatus Thorarchaeota archaeon SMTZ1-83 | reverse complement strand
GCCATCTCGTAGCATCTTGTAAGGTGTTTGATTGCATCATCTAAATTCGAGTTCTTGTACTCGAGTATTCCTTTGAGGTATGCAAAACGCATCAATCCTGCAAGAATGGCTCCATCTTTCTCGTGTTGGCTGCCCGGAACTGAAACAGCTGCTGGATCACGCGTAATCTCTTCTATGCTCTCAACAGCTAACTCAGCATGCTCAACAGGCACTTGTGTTCTCTCAGCGGGCTTTGGAATCACGTAATCTGGTTCTGCAGAGATGTCCTCGGTTCTCTGACTGGATTCTGTATATTCGAAGAGATCCGAGGTGACTATCCTGTTCACCTCTCTGACTAGCTCCAAGATATCATGCAGAGGATTGGCAGAAGGGTTCACCTGATGTGGAGATGGCTCTTCTTTGGGCCACTTCTTACTTCTGTACCTCTCGTCAAGGCTCATTGTGTTGCCCACACAATTGTGTAGTTCTTCGACATAAGGTCTCCGAAGTCTGGTTTCACACAGCACAACTGGTAGCTCGATATTCGATGGCGAGTTGAACGTTTCTCCAACACAATGCCGTCATGCTTTTATCTCCAGGAACCGTTTCGAGAGAGAGTTGGGTGTTCTCCACATCCCTCTTTACTTGCGGTGAAAATGATGTCATTCATCCAAATACGTGAGGTGCTTGAAGGAAAGCATGAAGGAAAGAGAGTCCATCTGCGCGGATGGGTCCATCGGATTCGGAAGCAGAAGAAGATGGTCTTCGTTATCCTTCGGGATCCTTCGGGTATCGTTCAGACGGTGATAAAGAAGGACGTCGTCAGCGAGGAAGAATACGCTGGCGCTACGAAGATGCTTGTAGAGTCCCTTGTCACTCTGGAGGGTACGGTGGAAGCTGACTCTCGAGCTGAGGGAGGATACGAGGTACAAGTTGATGCTCTCAATGTTCTTCACTTTGCGGAGGAGTTCCCGATTACGGAGCATCAGAGCACTGAGTTTCTGAATGACAATAGGCATCTCTGGATGAGGTCACGCAAGATAACCAATGTGCTGAAGATCAGAGATGAGGTTTTCAGAGCCTCCCGGGAGTACCTACGCCGAGAAGGCTTCTACGAAACGACATCCCCGATGTTCGTGTCTACGATGGGGGAAGAAGGGGCAGACATGTTTGAAGTTGACTACTTTGGTAGCAAGATGTATATGACCCAGACCTCGCAGATGCATCTTGAACCTCAGCTGTTCGCTATGGAACGTGTCTTCACGCTGGCCCCTTCGTTCAGAGCAGAGAAGTCCCGTACTCGGAAACATGTCACCGAATACTGGCATCTAGAGGCCGAGGAGGCTTGGTGTGACCATGAGTGCAACCTCAAACGTCAAGAGGAACTCATCAGCTACATGTGCAACTCCGTTGCCGAGAATCGACAAGATGAGCTGAAGGAGCTTGGGGTGGACCGGGAACGCTTGCTTGGCGTCAAACCACCTTTTGATAGGATGACATACACTGAGGCCATTGACGTTTGCCAAGCAACAGGCCTGAAGATTGAGTGGGGTGAGGACCTGCGCACAGAGGCCGAGCACGCACTGACGGATGACCGTTATAACTTCCTGTTCGTCGAGTTCTATCCTAAGGAGATCAAGAGCTTCTACATGAAGCACAATGAAGAGGACCCACGTACATACAAGAACGACGACCTTCTAGCTCCTCACGGGTTCGGGGAGATGATAGGTGGAAGTGAAAGGGAGACTGATGCGCAGATTCTCATTGACAACATCATCCGTGCAGGAGATAACCCAAAGAAGTATGAATGGTACATCGATGTTCGCAGATACGGGACTGTACAGCATTCGGGCTTTGGTGTGGGTATTGATCGCCTGATAATGTGGATGCTAGACCTTGAACACATCAGAGACTCTATTCCGTTTCCGAGGACTGTTACCAGAGTCCATCCATAGGCTCACTCGGAAACGGATAGGTCCTCTGCTATGTCAATGCTGAGACCTCGTTGCATCACAACGTACGTGGCGATCACTGAAACCACAAACGAAATGATGATGATTCCCAAGATAAGCTCAAAGGGGACTGCCACACTAACGGGGAGACCTTGCCAAGATACCTGTTCCGAGAGACCCAGATACGTCACTGGTATTCCCAGAACTATGAGGGTCAGCAGGTATCCGACACCGGTGCCAATGCATATTCCTAGAAAAGTCGCAATAGCGACATCAATAGTGACCGATCGGATGATAGAACTCTGTTCGGTCCCCAACGCCCGCAGCAGAGAGAAGTGCTTGCGCATCTTTCTTACCTTGGCAGTCATTACAAGTGTCATGCCAGCGGTGACGTAGATTATCGAGAAGAGTATGTTTAATGAGTATGCGCCATAGATGGATTGTCCCGCCCTTGTATCAAGAATAGCGTCGATGTCTGTGAGCGGCGATATGATGGAAGCGAAGCTATAGGGGGCCAGGCCGCCAATCTCGTTCATGATTCTGGTGTAGTTCGCGCTCGGTTCGATGTCAACGTAGAGTCTTGTGAGTCTTGTTGAGTTCACAAGCACCTGAAGGTAGGCGAGATTGACCAACACAAACAGATAGTCTTCGGAATACCCTGGCAGATAGGTATTCGCACGGAATGATGCAGCACCATATGTTGATGGGCGATAGCCACCGGGACTGTCAGCCATGACATCAATAATTGTGTGGTTCATGTAGTATTTCGCATCCGGTGCCCGTATTTCAAGAGTGATTTGGTCGTTGTAGAGGGGAATGCTCTGCTGCAAGAAGTTTCTATCATAACCTATTATGGGCATGAATGAAGTTATGACTCCAGTGTAGTTATCGTCGATTTGACCCAAAGATGCAGCGGGTGTGTTGTAGTACGTGAAGTAGGGCATGAAGAAGGCTGATTCTTGGAAATCATTCCCATCTACCCCGTAGAAGGTCACAGATTCGTTTCTTCGATACATTCTGTTTGCCCAGTCCATCCAAAACTGGGCGCGTCCACTGACTCTCAGTATTCCAGTCGCGTGAGTCACACCCTCAAGATTCCTTATCTCGTCAACGAGCTCTGAAGTGACATTCTCAAGTCCAGGCTGTACATCCACAACGATGTCTGCACCTGTCGTGAACTCAAAAAGGGCCTTCATATGGCTATTCCCTGTTGTGGCTGCCAGTGATGAGAAAACACCAGCTGTGAACACCATGGCTATGAACATCACCGCATACGATTCACTTCGTCTAAACACGCTGCCAGTTCGACCCATCAGTTGCAGCCCAACTACGAGCCTCTGGCTGCGAATTTGTCCTAGTATCCTTGACTTAAACGCGGCCGCAGGGCGCGAAAGAAGAAGGGTCAGCCCTATAGTGAACACAGCGAGTAGAGTCACAAACGCACCAGCAAAGAGCATGGAGCCCATGACAGACAGACTTGCATCACTCAAGACGGACAGCAGAGGAATCAGGAGCACGCCTGACACCCCCACAACTCCACCGTGTACTAGCGGATTCGCCATTTTCTCCTCCTTGCCAAGAGCCTCTCGCTCCAACACCCCATGTGCCTCTGCAGGAGTCATGAGCAGTGCTTTCACCGCAATGGGGATTCCAACACCGATGCCGAGCATGAAAGAGAATAGGATGAGTCCTACAATTGACTGAGGCCAGAGGACCAGCTCGAATGAGCTCAACTGTGCCAGATCAAAGACCATGAGCTCTCGAATGGTTCCGGAGAGGAGGGCCGCAATTGCACCTGTCAGGACTGCTCCTATACTACCGACAACACCAGTGAAGAGAACGACTCCCAGGATCCAAGAGAATGCCTGGATACCGGATGCGCCCCTTGTCTTGATTGCACCAACATCTCTCCGCCGCTGGTCGGCCAGGAGGTCACTGTTGTACTGTACGAGCATCACCGCCATAACCAGACTGGGGATTGTAAATGCGAGGGCTATGACCCTCATGCTTGTTGCCCAAGTTGAGTACTCATATAGGACATCAATCAGCTCGAATCTCTCTATGGAGGCAAGTGGAAGCGACTTCTGTTCTACTCGATTCTCAATTGTCTTCAGAGTAGCAGCAGATTCCAGCGGGTCTCCTCTGACGAGTCTGTCCGTGTCAAATCTTACCCAAATCCTGTCATGAATGCTGTTATCTCCATCATGCTTCAGACTCCCAAAGCTGTTCCAGAGAGCGTTTCGTGTCGTCACTGCAAAGAGAGAATTGACTTGTTTATACCTAGTTTCTGGCCGACCCCATAGGCCCCTCACCGAGTATCCGACAGAGACCTTCAGCAAGTCTGTATCGAAAGTCCCGGCGATGTTGAAGGTCCGATTCAATCTGGTCCCTACTTCAGGACCAGAAGTGATCGGAACAGAGATTGTGTAGTTGTCCCCTATTTGCAGCTCCTCTGCAAGGAATCTCTCACGCAGTACGTAGCACGTACTGTCGTTTAGGGGCAGGCTGCCAGAGTCAATTCTTACTAGGTCTTGATACTCATCCAGAAACGAGCTCTCTATTCCAAGGCAATTGCTCCTCTGAAGAAACCTGTCTGGTTCGCTGGTGTCATAAACCTGGACTAGTCCTACAGCCTCATAGTTTTCGATTTCTTCTTGCTCTTCAATCAGTTGCAGGAGCTCCGCAAGCGTTGATTCGTTCTGATCATAGAATGCTGCATGAAGATAGACTTCCATATCGATCTGTATTTCCTGGGACATCTCATCCATAACATCGGGCCCTGCGCTGTCAAGATAGAAAAGCACCCCACCGAGTACTCCTGAAGAGAGTGAGAATATCAGGAGCGTTACTAGTACCTCCGGCGCCTGCGATGCAATCCTAGAGAAGAGGAACAATCAGCCGGCCACCTCCAGTAGAGACGTTTCTGTCCAGCGCGCCTCCAAGCCATCCTTCAGCCGAAAGGACTGAACGAGCGAGAAGAGTAGGATTGAGCCAAAGACTGCAACGGAAAGGATGACAGCAACAATCGTGATACTCAGAGTCCAAGAGATGCTTAGATGCACCAGGACTGGGAATGAATATGACCAGAGTCGATACTCGAGAATCGACAGTTCAAGCGAATTTGCCACGAATACTGGACCGAAGAGAAGGAGAACCATGATTCCTAGAATCGCGATTGCAGCCATCTCAACAAAGTGTGTGGCCAGGAGGTCTTTCCATTTGGCACCCATACTCTTCAACAGTGCAATCTCTCTTCTTCTTGTCCTTGCAAGATGTGACTCGTAGACAAGAGTTGCCCCAATTACAGGGGCGACTGACAAGACAACCAAGATAGAGTCAATCGCTCTGTCCATATGGTAGGCAGGCTGTTTGAAGTACTCATCCATTATCTGGTCTATTCCTGCCCAGGAGTAGGCAGTGATTATTGCGTGAGCTATCTGATCTGCACCCCATGTTTCCGATAAGTCTTGAACCATGACTGTGCCATCGGCGTTCTCGACAGTTCTCACACAGTAGTAGTAGGTGGCCGATTCGACGAGGTCAACCTTGGTGGCCATGTAGTCTAGGTTCAAGAGTACGCGTCGTGATCCAAGGCTCGAACTACTTCCGGCAATGGGTATCATTGGAGCTGGAACTGCAGGCAGTATCCCGACCACGTTGAACTCGGCTGAGTCGCCGTCAGTACCAAGAGAGAATGCTCTTAGGGTGTCCCCCACTCCGAGTTCGTATTCTTGCGCTATGTCCTCTGAAATAAGCGCGCCTGTGGGACTTGTAGCCAGCTCCACAAGCAACTGACCTATGTAGGATTGTTCGAGTCGTTCACCAGTGTGATCATATCCTACTTTCATATACTCACTAGGTGAAACTGCAATATAGACGACAGAGCTTTGACTCCCCTCAGAAAGGCGAAGAATGCCTTCGGCGACGAAAGTCCCGTTCTCGACCATCCAATGTACATCCACGTCCTCGGCAAAACCTGACCATTCAGTCACCATGCTGCGACTAAGACGGAATGTGACGTCAGCACCCACTGCGAATCGTGCGTGGTTGAGCTGAGTCTGGGCCATTGTTCCAGATACTGCGACCGAATTAATCACCAGCACGGATACCAGGGCCAATGTCAGGGCATAAGGGCCGCTCATCGAGGTATTTCGACTGAGTTTTCGAGCTCCAATAGAAGCAGAGGCCTTTCCGAGAAATCTGGAGAACGCCCCGGAAAGTGGGTTCGCCAAGCGAGTCATTGTCTTCGAAACCAAACTAGCGATACCAATGAAGACAGGAATCGGCAGGAAGACTTGAACAGTGATGAGAAAGGGGTTCTCTCTCAACTGAGAACCACCAAGGTAGAGTGCGGCCATGAATAGGAAGGATATCATCACAATCGCCAGATCCCATCGGACCAGCCGCACACCTCTTGTTAGCTTGGCAAGTCGTCCCGGCCCCTCTTCGACCTTTTCCTCTTTGGGTTTCAAGCCGTGGTATGCAATGATGCCGACGCTGGGAATTGCGAAACCCGCAATCACTGATATGAATACGGCATCAAACGAGATTAGCGGCGGTCCAGTAGTCAGACTGAGAGCTTCAAGCTCTAGGAAGCCAACCGAGGCAAGGCCAATTCTACTGGAGAACACACCCAGCCAAAGAGATAGAGGCACTACGACTAGTGAGAGACCGATTATCTCGACATACACTCTTCGATTGGCGTAGAAGCTGGACGCTCCTCTTGATAGAAGGAATCTGACTTCCTGCTCCCGCTCACGAAAGTTGTAACGAACCGTGAGCAACGATAACATCATTGCTAGGAGAAGCAAGACTTGCTCCCTTGCCAATTGGTGAAGCCTTTGCTCATTCAGCCAAGTAACATAGTCCTCGATGCCATCAGCCAAGTAACTTGAAACGTAGAACTCAGAATATCGGAGCTCTTCAGGATAGCCGGGGTACAGCCGAAAGATTGACTCTTCTACCTGGTCAAGGCGACTCAACGAACCTGCTGGGTCAAGGGGCGTAACCAGATCTCTCTCAACATCCAAATAGACTCGATACTCAATCTGCTCTGGATTCAGTAAGCTTGGAAGGACTACTCCGATAGAGTCGTAATAGTAGTCGATAGACTTTCTTCCAACGTCCTGTAGGTATACTCCCACGACAAAGACAGGCCTTTTCGGTCCATTCAGGAAATGGGAGTAGTTCATCTGCGCACCTATCCAGACATTAGCCGAGTTCGCCACACTCAATGAAATGGCAATCTCTAGCTCTGTTTCGGGAAATCGGCCTTCTAAGAGATTGAATACGGATGGGAAATCCGAAATGTAGTCGTTGCTCAAGCTATAACTTCGCCCTGTCATCATGAAGTCGGGAGCGAGTCCTCCTCCTTGATACACTTCATTTTGGTCCATCCGGAGAAAGGCCGTAGCATCTTCAGTCGCTGAGGCCTTGGTCACATGTTCCAAACCTTCTATCTCATCGACATAGTTCTGGATTCCTTCGCCATGGGCAATCATTGCATGAGGCCCAATATCAGTAAGCTCATACCAGCTACGCAAGGAGTATGAATCGATGTACACAATCACTCCCGTAATCATCGACAAGATCAAGAGAAAAGATAGCATAGTGGTGCCTCGCCTTCTGCCGGCGTGATACGCTGGATGATCACTGGATACGAGTGTCGATTCGGGGTCCTCCTTCTCTGCAGTGCAAGAAACACGCGATGGAACGTCTCATAAAAGGTTACTAATCACGCATATTCGGAGGCGGCTCCAATCCTACTCTTCCAGTGATGATATCGACTCATCATATCTTGCCTCGATTCTCTCACTCTGATGGACCCGAATCATTTGCAGTGAATACAGCAAGCCAACAAGACCAACAGCAACTCCGATGAGCCATAGGTCACTTCTGAGAGGATGGGAAAGCCAGACCGTCAGGATGTATGCGTTCAAGCTGAAGAAGAAGATGCCGAATGTGACTATCACTGCGTAGAATGACCAAGGGAAACCTTTCTGACTCGTTTTTGCCACCACCTAGTCTACTCCGACCAATGCCATCTCTTTGTTCAGGGCTGAGAAGCTCCGAGTTGCGTTTCAGGAATGTCATTGTTTAGATCCTCTGCCGCAAGGGGGCTCACAAGAAGGCCGTCTGATGTGACCTTCAGTACAACTCGCTTCCCAATACCTGCAAGTCTCCTGACAGTCTCAGGAATTACCATCCTTCCTTTTGCGTCAATCTCTGTTATGTCACCGTAGAGGGTGTGCCTCTGACCTTCAATCAGCCCGTCTCTGATGTGCAAGACCCGATTAGCGTACTCTGCGACGCGGGGGTTGTGCGTGACGTTGACGACAAGCTCACCTGTCACCTCATCCGCAAGAAGCAATTCGGGCTTGTTGGCAAGGGCCACACAGATCGCGACACGTTGGTTTTCTCCACCGCTGAGCTGATTCGGTCTGTGAGTCATCCTTTCGGCAAGACCCATCGTCTCCAACAGCATTCTTGCTCGTTCGTTTGCTGCACCTTTGGGAGCCCCCGCCAAGCGCATCGGGAGTGTGACGTTCTTGAATGCAGTAAGACCAGGTACGAGGTTTCCGGTCTGCCACACAAATCCAACCTTCTGACGCCTGAACAGCATGGACCTTCTGTCATCAAGAAGCGTCAGACTGTTGCCATCGAATAGAATAGTCCCGGCCGTGGGTCGATCCAAAGCTCCAAGCATCTTCAGAAGAGTCGACTTCCCTGAGCCGCTGGGGCCCACGATTGATAGGAACTCTCCATTCCCAACCTCGAAATCAATCCCTCTCAGAGCAATGACCTCCTTCTGTCCCCTACGATATACTTTCATCAGGTCTCTTACAACGACCTTGTGCTGTTCAGCGATTTGTTCCAAGTCTTCAGCCATTCTTCATCATTCCACGTATTGTATTTCTTCTGCAATGTTGGTCTTTAGGTTCCTGACGACTACTATGTATGTGGCCGCCATGGTGAAGAGAACCGCTGCTCCGAGAATCACCGTAAGCAGTACCACAGGAACAGCTAGGTGCACCGGAAGCCGGTTCCATAAAAGTTCAGTCATACTACCCATATACACCAGTGGCAATTGAATTACAAAGCTGGTCAACATTAGTCCCACAAGGGCGCCTATAAGAGCCGCAATCGCTATGCCTGTGGCCGACTCAATCACGACTGATGTTATGATTGGCTTTCCGTCAGAACCCAGAGCTCGCATTATGGAGAATTGTCTTCTCAGTTTCCCAAATCGTACAATCGACACTATCAGAATCCCCACAGTCAGGTACAGAAGCGAGAAGACCACATTGAGTGTATATGCACCATAGATCGACTGACCTGCTTTCGATTCCAAGGCTTGATTAACAATTCCCTCAGCGGACTGAATCTCATCAAAACTGAATGGAGCAATCTGGTGAAGATCAATGAGTGCCTGAGTGTGATTTGCGCCAGGCCTCAGCTTCACGTAGATGCTGCTTATTCTCGTTGTATTCAAGCATGAATGGACGAAATCAAGGTCAACGGCGAGGAAGGAACTGGCGCTTGACTCACCTGGGAAGTAAGTTCTTCCTCCGTACTGTGATTCATAGCTGTCAGAAAGAACATCAACTATCGTACAATCGCTGATGTTAGTCCAGCTCTCTCCCTCAAGTTCAAGTGTGACTTGGTCCCCATAGACGGGGATATACTGCCAGCCTTCCGTTATGTAATGGTCCACAGGCTTGAAGGATGAGAGTATGTTTGTTGGGTCGGATGCAAGGAGGGTGAGTGATTCCGCTGGAGTGGAGTCCTTGGTGAAATAGGAAAGCCAGAATGCGCTCTCAAGCCACGCGAGGGGTTGTACTCCATAGACAGGGATTGGAAGTCTGACGTAGCGCCGGGTTCCATAGTCTGAAGTCCAATACCCAACATGTGCGTCAACCTCAAAGACCCCACTTGCAGAAACGACATCCTCAACGGCGGTCAC
>LRSK01000020.1 GCA_001563325.1 Candidatus Thorarchaeota archaeon SMTZ1-83 | reverse complement strand
TCGAGGAAGTCTATCGTACGAGCAAACAGGTCGTCCTTCGTCTTCTCATGATTCATAATGGCATGACCTGCCTCCTCTACAATCCAGAACTCCTTCCTTTCTGAGGCGAGTGCCTCGAATATCCTTTCGGCACTATTCTCTGATATTGCCTTGTCCTCGGATCCTTGGACTATGAACGCAGGGCAAGTAACGTCAGCGAAAGCTTTCTTCACGCGCTTCATACCGTCCCTTGCTGCAAGCCCAACCACTGGCGGAATCCAATCGTATCCAATCCATCCTTGCTCCCTTAGTTTTTCCGACGGATTCGTAGGGTATCTCTCTGGAATTAGACGCCTTAGAAGGGGTATTCTGATGATTATTGGGAGCAACCCTATGAGGCGATACTGCACCGCGATTGGGGTGGCCCAGGTGACGATGGCGCTGATATCCTTACGTTCAGACGCCAGAAGCAGAGTAAGCAGGCCGCCGACGCTATGGCCCACGACGAATGTCCGACTGCACTCTTCGCCTAGTCTGTCAATCCCAGCGCGGGCATCGGCTAGCCAATGATCGAAGGTGATTTCGTAGAGGTCGTCAGGCTTCGTGCCAAACCCTTTCAGTGCCGGCAACCAGACTGTCATTCCGGTTCTCGAATGCAGGACATCCGCGAACTCCTTCAAATCCCATGTAGTTCCTCCACCGGCCCCATGAAGCAGAAGACACCCAGTTTCATTCCCCTCGATATATAGAGGCTCTGCCCCAGGAATGTACTCGATAGTCACGCAGTTTCGGACTCCTCTTTTGTGGTTGAAAGTGCCCCAAAGTCAGGATCTATGTCGATGTAGCGAAGTATGAATGCAGCAATAAGAAGGAAGGGTGCGAAGACTGGTCCCCACCACATCAGGCCCCATAGCTCACCTCCAGTTGCTGTAACAGAGTATTCCATGAACCAACCTAGAAGCAGTGTCGACGCCGCCTGAAACAGATTCAGAGGCACACCGATAAAGCCTGTGTATATGCCGGCGCGACTCTCACCAGTCACAATCTCATCAACATGGGCGATATCTGCAGGTACAACATAGCTCATTAGATAGTAGATGGCCATGCCAGCGCCAAGTGGCACGAAGAACAGTATGGCAGCAGTTGTGAAACCGATCAACTCGCCTATTCCCCTCAATATGGGTGTTAGGGGTGTCAAGACTGCCAGCACAATGAGGCCAATCATCAGCGACTTCTTCTTGCCCATGCGACGAATGCCAACTAGCCAGAGGTAGAAAAAGACCATCGTAGACCCAAGCATTGACAGAGCGGCTGGAATTAGAGTTTCGATGGTGTCAAGAAGTAGTACTTCTTGAATGAAGCCTACGAGCTGTTGAGTCAGGGCTATGAATGTGAAAGACAGGAATCCCACAGCCACTGTCCATCCGACGAATGTGCGATTTCTCAAGGCGATCTCAGTTTCTTCTCTTAGACTTCGCTTGATTGGTGTGATATCGGGTCTCTCTCTTATCACAGTCATTGATGGTATCAAGAACAGAAACGTGATGCCACAGAAGACCAGAAGCAGGCTCAAACCGAAGTCACTCAGTCTCTGTGGAGGCCCCGCGATGAACAGCAGTGGTGTCACAAACCCGAGAATAGCACCGCCCGAACTAGCCGTGAAGTTGAATGTGTTCATTAGACCGGAAACTAGTGGCCTCTCACCTTCTGTAGTTATCTCGGGCAGCCACGATTGATGAGCTGTCATTAGTAATGCATAGAAGAACTTGAACAGACACAGCATAGTCAGATAGTATGAGAAGACAAGAAGTTCTATGGCTGGATCTCCAGTGTTGAGGAACCAGTCGGGCACGAAAAGCAGGAAGCAAGTAACTACGACTCCGGGTGTACCAACGATGATGAATGGCTTTCGCCTACCCAGACGAGATTTCAACCTGTCACTGTAGTATCCAGTCAACCAATGCGTGAGTCCAATCACAATGTACGATGCAGAGAGCGAGATTCCATTTAGAAGCCAGTTAAGCGAGAACCGCGTTCCATAGATCCAGAAGAGACTGAGCTGTACTACACTCAATAGGAATGATGGACCAAATCGTCCCATTGAGTAACCGACCTTCTTGTATAGCGGGAGCATGCAATACTCACTTCCTGCAGGGTGGAATACTCATGCACTCGCTCTTCAGTGTTACTCCTGAAGTTTTCCTGAGGTGCGCTTACATTACCCCTGTCTGCCCCTATCACCTACCGAAGCATTGATATTAACAATAGTTAATCTGGTGACTATGAACCGGAGATTGTTGATCCTACTGGCCAGTGTAGCTCTAATTGGTCTCTTCACAAGCAGTGTGAGTGCACATGTGCCTGTCGCACCTGAGCCAGGCGAGACTCTGGATACTGCAGTTGAGATTATGAATCCCACGAAGTCATGGGTCGTGTATTCCGACCTTCATGAAGGTGAGGAGCCACACTACTTTCGCTTCCAGATGGAGCAAGGAGAAAGAATACATCTGACGCTCATGATTCCCATCAGTCAAGATCCTTCAGAGTTTCGTCCAGTTATGGCCCTGATGGGACCAGGTCTACTAGATGAAGGAGTGGCTCCAAGTTATCTTGAGACTCCAGACTTTGGAGGCGTCATAATAGTTGAGAGTGGAACGCCACATCCAGAGTACGAAGGCTTCACACCAACCAGTTTCTATGCAATGGCGAATGTTGACACAATAGCAGCCCAGACTGGTACGTACTTCTTGGCGGTCTATGAGCCCTCCTCTGGAGGACGTTTTGCCCTCGCACTCGGTTACGTTGAAAGTTTCAGCCTAGATGAATGGATACTTGTTCCTTTCAGTGTGATGATTATCCATCAGTGGAATGGTCAGAACTTGCTCTTCATTATCTCACCCTTTGTTGCGACTGTGATTGTTGGCCTTGCATATCTCCTGATAAAGCGAAAAGATCTTCGAGGTAAAAGCAGCTTGCCTAGTTGGTTGGCAATCACTGGCGGCCTGACGTTTGTGGCAAGTGGAGTAGCCACATTGTTTCAGATGATCGTTGCCATTTCGACCGTGCCGGCAAATGTACAAGTTGTGGTGACTGCGGCGTTCGCAATGATTCCTCTGCTGCTTGGTGTTGCCACTCTCAGAATTGCCCTTAGAACGGACTGGGAGCTCGAATCCTCGGCTCCGATGAAGCTATTGCTCGTCGCGGCGCTGGCTCCATTTGCGTGGGCTGGATTATTAGTAGGTCCCACACTAGTAATCATCTCAAGTCTAGCGTCCTTTCTAAGTCGTCGTCATCCACAGAGTGATATCTAGGCAAGTCTTCCCCCGCTTGGTAATTCGCTCGAGGCATCGATGTGACAGATGATGCTGAGAGAAACTATACAGGGCCTTTGCTGAAGCATACAAGCCATTTAGAGCTGGCGACGCTGCGGAGGTTACTGGCATTGCTAAACCCAAGGTGTCAAAGATAGTCAAATCACTCACGGCAGAGGGCAGACTCATCTCTCCAAAGAGATGCTACTAAGCAACTTCTTAGACGATCTGAGGCAAGTCACCAGAAACAGCACAGTGATATCGAGCTGAGTTCGTTCTTAGTCCATGCCAGTCGAGGATGATAGAACCCCTAAGTTGGACACTCCAATATACTTCGATGAGGATGCCAATCTCGACAACTTGGACGGAGTGGTGGCAGTCATCGGTTACGGGAATCAGGGGAGGGCTCAGGCACTCAATCTAAAGGAGAGCGGACTCGATGTCATTGTCGGAACTATCCCCGACGAATCCTGGAAAGCTGCTGAAGCAGATGGTTTCGAAGTACTTGAGATTCAAAGTGCAGTTGAGAGGGCTCGAGTAATCCTACTACTAATTCCTGATGAGGTCCAACCCAGAGTCTTCTCAGAGCGCATTTCGCCAGCTCTGACACCTGACAAGGTTCTCTGTTTCGCATCCGGCTACAACATTACGTTCGGGATGATCAAACCTCCAGATAATGTAGACATAGTCTTAGTTGCTCCGCGGATGATAGGTGTCGGTGTCAGACAGGCCTATATCGAAGGTAGAGGGTTTTACGCGTTCATTGCCGTCCACAACGACCAATCGGGCAAGGCGAAGCAAGTTGCTCTTGCCATTGCGAAGGGCATAGGCGCAACCAAGCCAGGAGGAGTGGTACTTGAATTGACTTTCAGGCAAGAGGCCGAACTCGATCTGTTCAACGAACAGTGCTTTGGTCCCCCATTGGGACAGGTTCTCACCTCGGCAGTTGATGTTGCTATTGAGGCAGGCTACCCGCCAGAGGCCGTTCTCATAGAGATCTACATGTCTGGTGAACTTGCCTATACTATGGCGAAGATTGCAGAGATGGGCACCCTGAAACAGCTGGATCTTCATTCTCCCACGAGTCAGTACGGTAGCATGTCTCGAGGAATCCGGTATGCGAATCCTGAACTACGTGAGCAGATGCAACTGTCTCTGCGTGAGATACAAGACGGCTCTTTCGCCAGAGAGTTCACTGAGGAGTATGGCAGAAACCTGGAAACGCTCAAGGAAATGAAGGAGATGGCACGTGACGTGCCTATTGTGTACCTTGATGCTGCGGTCAGGAAGAGGCTCCGTTCCAAGGCTTGAAGACACAGTTCACTAGCTTGCCTTCTCCTCGAGGATGGTATCTCGGAAATCTCTGAAATACTCCCACATTCCACTTATTGACTGTGCAACGATTTGACTCTCAGGGAATATCCCTGCAATCCCATCGCGTATCCTAGCCGCCTCTAGAGCATTTGACGCCTGAAAAGTCAGGAATATCAGTGGCTTGTCCACCGACATCCAGCTGGCCCAGTAGTTGTCTTCGAAAGCACTGATGACCGTCTTCTCAATATCGAGCTGCTCATCAGGAGTCAGTCCAGGTATCTCCACTCCGAAAGTGATGACCATCCCTTCTCCCACTGCTCCAATGTTCAGAATGGTTGTCTCATAAATCATGTCGTGATTTCTCATGAACTCTAGACGTTTCCTGACTGTGGGTACTGACTTGCCCACCAGCTTCGCCAAGTATTTCAGAGGCATTCTTCCGTTCCATCTAAGATGATAGAGTATCTTCCAGTCGATCTTCTTGAGTGCATTCAGTCCTTTTGAGGGAGGGACTGATTCCATTGAAGATGGAGGTGGCAGAACCTGGAAAACATCGACTTCTTTGACTGCGTCATTAGACTTGAGATGTTGCACGGCCCGACTCAGCTCAGTGCTGGTTCGATAGACTGCAATCGCGAACCCTTCCGGCTCAACACCAATTCCAGTAGCCATTATGAAAGGACTACTCCCTAATTCAGATACGACTTCCCGTGATGCTTGGTCCTTCAGATAGAGGATGGCCAAGGCGAAGCTAGCATTTAGCAGGCTAAGCTTCAACTGGACGTCAAAACCCATTATGATCTTCTTCTCAAGAAGGTCCTCTACACGATTCTTTATCGTGTTCACGGACACGTCATGCTTCTTTGCGAGATCCGAGAACGATGTCCGACAACTGTTGCTGAGTTCGAGGATTATTGCCTTGTCTAGGGAGTCCACCAGGAATCACCGTGCTGTCTTTCGATTCTTGAAGTGTATGATTCAATTTCCGTATCTATTCCGTCTGATATCTGCGTTTCTTTCAATCCAGAATTGCCAAGCCCCTATGTAGTTTCCTGACAAGTCAATCATACGAATAAGTTCGCAAGGTAATGAAAATGGTCGAAAGGATAAGTTCACAGGATTTGACAACAACGGTTGACGCTCCCGATGAAGTGTCGGGCCGAAGTTGGCACAAGGTATTTGGAGTCTTACTAGTGGTTTCAATCGCAATCTGCTGGATGGCCATGGAAGTGGTAGAAGCAGCTGCCTTGACGATGCCCCTAGTTCCCTTGGCGGTCTTTCATGGACTGTACATAGCCGTAGTACTGGTGGCATACCCTCTGTCTATCAGAAGGAATGCAAGCAAACTGAGTCTGGAGGTTGAGTAGATTGGACTGGATCCTTTTTACAGCACTCCTAGTCATTTCTATCCTGGGTTGCTGGGCAGCTCAGGAAGCTGTGACCAAGCACAACATTAGAATTCCCAAAGCCTATACCATTGCTGGTCACATACTGTACGTGCTGTTGCTAGTAGCAGCCTACATTCTATTGTAGTAGAGCCGTTTCTTCGCGGAAACGCAGACAGTTGATGAGAAGTCGGTCGCCAGACGGTTTCGTAAACGAGCCATAGGTGACTGACTTGCCCTCCTTCTTATGAGCTATATTGCTTGTCTACGAAGAAGAGTGGCAGAAGTTGAGTATCTTGTAGTAGAAACGAACATACTCCAAATGACTTCTTCTCATTGGAATAGTTCAAAAGAGCAGGAACACCAAAGCGTCGATTATCATTACGACGACGATTGTTACTCTCAGTATCTGCATGATTCGTGCTATCTGTGCATCTTGTTTCTCACTCTCTAGAGTCGCGCGAGCCACTTCTTCTTGGGCCTCGAGGTCGCCCGTTCTTGCAGAAAGAAGCAGTGCCATAGCTTCTTCAAAGGTCTTCTTCACCTGGATTGGGTGTTTGGATGCCAATCTCTCTGCCTCCAGATACACTTCGTTGTCAGTCCGTTTGCTCCAACGTGATATTCCAGTCAACGAATACCAGGACAGAATGATTCCGATTATGCCATTGAAGAAGATTACCAGTGCCCAGAACAGGATCCATGTGACGCGGAGTGTTCCTACCACCGCTATTGGCACCAAGAAAGGAACGCCATACCTAATGGGTTCCGCAGAGGGCCCAACCCACAAATCAAAGGCAATCAGAAAGATCGATACGATTATCGCCAGCAAGCCAGACTCTTGGCGCTCAGTGCTACTTGTTTCAAAGACACGGATATTATAGGCACGGAACTCTTTGAGTGTCATTTCTGAACGCTCAGTCATCAAAGAGTTTGCAAAGACGGTATTTGCCATCCTTCGATCTGATTCGGCGGTCATTATGAAAAAGAACGCCCGAGAGAGGTCAATCAACTCTAGAAACAAGAAGACAAATGCAAGGGCCAGCAATACGATGAAAGTTATGAGCCCTCCGTCAGCAACGAATGTCTGAAAGGCAGCTACCATGAACAGTCCTGCAATGATAGAGAAATGAGTGGCTCGTCGGACAGAGAAACCAGTCCTGTAGACCAGATGCGGTTGCACTATCGCATCAAGAATGGATTGAACCAAGTCAAGTTCCTTGTCCGAGTTCATGTTTCTCGTCCTCGAGCCACTTCTAATTGGTCTAGAACAGTTGTACAATCGTATCGATAATCGAAACGATTCCTATTGCGCCCGCACTGATTGCCGCCAGCTTTACCCATGGCATTGGTGTGTCCGCCATTACCAAGGCCACCATTGTTCCACTTATCACGTACCGCAGTGCCGCGATGATCGAAGGCAATAGAAGTGGAGTCAAAGCGGATGACCCATAGCTCAATATGACGCCTATGACTGCATTGAATACCTTTCCAGCATTTGGATCGAGTACACCTATTGCAACACCGACCGTGCCACGAATGAAGTTCAAGAGGTTCTGGAAGATCAGTCCAATCACAAAGCCAGTCGTTGCTGCCAGAATTGCACCCAGAATCCCTATGATTGACCATCTGACGTAGTAGGCTCCTACGAAGAACACTGCAAAGCACATTGCTATGAAATAGGTTCTGAAGTTTGCCCAGTCTCGCTTCCAGCCAAGTGGCAGAATCTCCCGACTGCCGGTCACTAGACCCTCTGCCCGCGCTGAAATACTAGCAATGGCATCCGCTACCATATGACTCGGAGTCTGCGGAAAGAGCTGCATCAACAAGAGCGACGTTACATGACCCGCGAGGAACGCATCAATTACGCCCTCGAAGCCAATCACGTTCGAGCCATATTTAGCTGCATTCGCACCATAGCAGCTAGCAATGACAGTCAGACTTGGTCTTGGAACGGCCGTGAATCCAATCAGGTCATCCCAAGTCAGATGTTGCTCGGTTGAAGATTCCTGAACGATTCCGGTTTCTTCACCGTGTGCAACTATTACCAGAAGACCTACTCTATACTTGGAAAGGTCTGAAGCCAAGCTTGAGATGCTACTGTCAATCGTGGCTGTTCTCAATCCTCTTCTAGTTCTCAAAGTGTCTGTGGTTTCAGTTCCGTGAACCCACGTAGCAACTACTCCTCGGCCAATTTCGTTGATTTCGCTGCTTTCAGAGCCCTGTTTTGCATACTCATCTTGAATCTGAGCCAGAGTTTCTGTAACGATGCCAGATGTGGTTCTGGTGGCTCGATCGTTTCCTATGGACACGACAAGAACGTCTTGATACTGAGGCAGACTCGTAATTGCCCTGTGTGCGTCTAATAGTACAACGAATGGAACCAGAATAAACACAATGCTGCCCACAGCAACTTTCCTCTTCCTAGAGCTGTCCAGAAGCACTCTGTTTCTTGAGAGCGGCGTATGCTTAACTAGCATATAACCAGCGGGCGGCGCGTATCTCCCTCTCATACCGGAAGACCTCCCAAAGATGAATAGCTCATTTTCCCATTTAAGCCTTGAGCAATTCTTGACATTTATCGTGCGCTGGACGCGAAATGTGCAGCTGTGATGGACGCCAATGAGGGCGTGACGGCAGTGATCCATTTCAGGTGTCTGATGCAAAGGACAATTGGGATGATTGATGAGATTCGAAGGAAACAGGAAAACACTTGAAAGTCCGTTAGGCAGGGGTCTTCCAGTGTTGTATCAGTGGTGAGTGATTTGACCTGCTATCTTCGACATATCACACGTCTTTTCGAGAAAATCGGCGTCGAGGTCACAAAGGAGAACAAGCGCGAAATTGACAGACAGATCCACGAGTTGCTTGGCGTGGATTACAAAGACTGTTCCACGACTTGGAAGGCTGTGAAGCAGAGAATCGAACACGACGAAGCGGAGTTTGTTTCCTCCCTCAAGAAAGCACTATCTTTCTGTCTTCAGATAGGGCAAAATGAATCCCACATCTCGCCGATAATCCTGATAATCGACACCGAAGACCTTTCCAAGGTGCAACTCCTCCACACCTGCAAGAATCATGTATGCGAGGAGGGTCACAAACCAGACTGCTAGCGTTTCATTCGGGCCCAAGAAGCTCATCCCAAATGTGTGAGTTATTATCCAGTAGCTCCGAGTAGTGAGCGTCAGAGTGAACAGAATCACACCAAGATACTGAGGGTGCCGGACTAGTGTGTAGGGGCCAGTCCTGACAAGCCCCGCCTTCTTTCCTCTTCTAAGATGCACAATGGAGAAGATCAGCACCACAAGTCCAATCGCGGCGATAATCAACTCCCAAATGAACCCCCCAAAGAACAGAGTGAATATTGCTGCGAAGAAGTTCAAGGGGGAGGATGTGAACATTAATGCTAGATAACTGATGAGTGGAATAGTCATCAATCCTCCCCATATCCACAGCGGTGGAATTGACTGCAGTAGAGGCAGTATAGCCGCGATGATTCCCGTTATCCGTGACCTGAATCCACCGGGCGGGCCGATTTCGGCCTTTTCTACTTCAGTCTGACCTTCGGGCGCGGCGATGGTAGATAATTCGGTCTTCTCTGTGGAATCCGGTGTGCTACTATCCATCTCTATTTCTCCTAGAACACAACGCGGGTCTTCTTGACATACAATCAATCAGCTAAGAATATTAGACTAATCTTCAGCGCACTTTGTCAGAGCGCCGC
>LRSK01000019.1 GCA_001563325.1 Candidatus Thorarchaeota archaeon SMTZ1-83 | reverse complement strand
CCCAACCCCCTCTGGCAATCCCGACGATTGCATCGGGTTTCCATCCACTCTTCTTAATCTTCAAAGCTGTTTGGTATGCGTAGCTGTATATGTCATCCCAATCCAGAACATAGCACAATGGACCCTTGAGTTCCATGGTTTCCACCAAGTCACTTCACGGCCACTCGGTCCATCATAAAAGTATGCTTCCCCCGAGAAACCTCACGGAGAAGAGCTTTAAGTGCCAGCCGACTATGCTCTGACCCATGTACTATGGAGAACTCGTGTGTCTAAGGGCCCTCGAAGAATCGGACATAGATTCCATGCTGTTGTACTGGAACACTTGGGAGCTGAGACGTACGATAGGCGTTCCCCTGCCGAGATCGAGAGCGGCCATGGAAGATTGGTTGGTAGGAGCATCAAAGACGGATCCATGGAAGGACGGCGAATTGAATCTTGCAATAACCGAGAAAAGGAGTGGCGAATTCCTTGGGTTTGCCGTCCTGAGGGCCATTCGAAGTCCGCATAATCGAGGGCGTCTTGGAATCTCGATTTACAATCCTCAGAACCGTTCAAAGGGATATGGGACAGATGCAACACGGGTCTTGCTATGGATTGCCTTTCACATTCTGTGTCTTCGCAGTATCTCCTTGGACACCTTTCCTCACAACGAGAGAGCGATACGTGCATATCGGAAGTGTGGATTCAAGAGAGTTGGCCTGCTTAGAAAGACTGAGTTCATGGACGGAGAGTATTGCGATCTTCTAATCATGGACATCCTTAGAGAAGAGTTCATGCGGGACTACCCTTCCGGAACGTTCGTGGGTCCTGCTACAGACGCCTCATAGAGAATGAGTCGTACCTTCCGGGTGTGTATTTCACCCCAATGCGCAGGATGTCGCCCTTCGCGACTTCGATTGGTTCCGCAAGAGGAAGGAATAGGTTTCTCCAACCATCGTCCATCCTAAGCACTATATCCTCGTAGAGCTGCGCCTCGAACATCCCGACAAGGCCGTGTACGACTCCGTTCTCCAGAATCTCAAACTCAATCTCAGCATCAACATGCTCACCGTTTCTGACACGTGTGAGATCAAACTGGGTTAGGATTGCCAGGTCTGATAGGTCTCGAACATTGCCACTGTCCACAGTCTGAGGCAATGCTTGAAACTGCAGGTTTCCGATGCTGAACCTATCCTGTATTGCATAGCACTCAACGGGCACAACATAGACTGACACATGATGAGGAAGCAGGACGCCGTCAGGTGCAAGAATCTCCTTGACAGCATGGCGACTCGCAGGAACCTGTTGTTCAATCAGCATTATCGCAGACAACATCTCACAGATGACAACGTCTGCCCGTTCTTCTGGAGTGAAGTCTGCAAAGTGAACTCTTTTGAATTCAACAATGTCGCTGAACAGATTCTTCTTGGCTGCCTTTCTCGCGTACTCCACTGATTCGGCCTGAACCTCAAGACCAGTGACACGCCTTGCACCTGCTTTGGCGGCCATAAGGGCGAGAACTCCGGTACCAGAGCCAATGTCTACGACATAGCTGTCTTCTCTTACCGTTCTCCTAAGAGCCTCCTCGAACTTGGCAAGTCTAGAACGGTGACTGAGCAGCCTTGCTGCATGCAGAAGCGAAAACGGTGTTGCGTATTCCTTGTCGGCCATCACCTTTGCCATAACCAGAGGTTCTTATAATATGCTACGCGAAGGTGCTGATGCTACAGGATGAACATAATTCTGAAAGCTACCGGCTAGAAGAAATGGCGGAATCTCAAAGTGATTGACGAGAGTATTATGCGGGCAGTCGTGGCTCTTGAAGAAGGACGACCAGACGACGCAATTGAGATACTCGAGCCAATCATCGACGAAGCGTGCGACGAGGCTGAGGCCCTTGTATACTTGGGAATGGCCTATGTACAGGACGAGCAACCCGAAAAGGCAGTTGAGGTGTTGGAGAGGGCGCAGGACCTTGTAGAAGAACACTGTGTCCTGTCGATGTTCTTGGGTCGCGCTCTGATGACTCTTGGCAAGCTGGATTCTGCTGAGGAAGAGCTTCGATGTTCTATTAGACTCGACCCCAATCATGCTGAGCCGTGGGGCGATCTTGGCAAGGTTCTGTACCAAAAGCAGAAGTACAGCGAAGTAGTCCAAACACTTGAAGGTGCGATTGAGAGTTTCCCAGACAGCCTTGACATTGGTGCGATGTACGCTCTTGGCCTCTACAAACTGGGTGACTACACACGTGCGGCTGAGCAATGGGGACGCCTCCATCAGCTCGAGCCGCGACTCATGTCTGCAGTTTCTAACTACGCTTTTCTGATGTTGACCTTGGGTAGAACCTACGAAGCTGCTCCATTTGTGGGCCACGCACACACAATGGCACCTAAAGACTATAGGTCACTCATTCTTCTCGGAGAGTTGAGGTTCCAGTCCGGCGAGCATGAAGGGGCAAGAGAGTGTTTCTGCCAAGTCTTGGAACAGGACCAGAACAGTGTCGAGGCTCTTTCTCGTCTTGCGGTGCTCTACCACTATGTGCACGATGAGGATGCATCAGAGGAGCATCTGCGAAGAGCTGAGTCATTAGTCAGCAATGATCCAGAAATGTGGAGAGGGCTTTGTCACGCATATAAGATGCTGGGTCGTTCAGATGACTTCATAGACTGTCTGATCAGGTGGACCAAAGCTGACCCTACATCAGCCTCACCTTGGGTTGCCTTGGCAAAGCAGTATGACCGTGTTGGATTGCTCGAGCACTCTAGAAACGCATGGCGCATGGTCTTCAAGCTAAGGAACTATGTTAAGATCCTGTGCAACCACTGCGGTTATGAGCAGCATTTGACATACTCCGAACCAGATGGGTTCGACATCTATGCTGACCGCATCTGCCCTAAATGCGAGGCATTGATTCGAATGCCTTCCGGTCTTGCTGCGATGTAATATGCAGCTAGGGTGGCAGGAATCATGAGTGGCAGGAGATACCCGACCAATCCCATTCTCGGAGTCGGAGCCATTGTTGTTGGGCCTGAAGGTGTTCTAATGGGAACCCGTGACAAGGATCCTGCCAAAGGACAGCTGAGCATACCTGGTGGAATAGTGGAATTGGGGGAAACCCAAGAGGAGGCGGCGGTTAGAGAAGTCCTTGAGGAAACGGGTGTGACATGCGAGGTCCTTCGCTTTGTGACCACGGCTGATCTCATCTCACATGATTCAAGCGGCAGAGTCGAATACCACTTCGTACTGAACCATTACCTTTGTAGAGCCATTACCTCAGAAACGACTCCAGAGAGTCCAGAGACCAAAGTCGGATGGCTTCATCCTGACCTACTTGACACGGTAGAGATGCCTCCGCGAATCAGAAATCTCCTGATGGGTGTCATGGAAGACATCCTACGAATCATGAACTCATATGACGGTGATGGTTCATCTCAAGACACAAACTGGGGAAAAAGCTAAAGAATGCCTTTGGCAACGGGCCTGTATAGAAAGATCTAGCAGCCTCTTCCGGGGGCGATTAGAGTTGAGAAGGGCCAAACTGTCAAAGGCCACTGCAGCTTTCTCAGTTATGCTGCTAGTCGCGCTTACAACTACCCCAGGTGGGATTCCAAGAACATCTTTGCCTAGTGTGTTCTCTAGCTTGGACGAACAGAGTCCTAGTCTAGTCAGCTCAATCCTCGACGAAGGTAATTTCGCAAGAATTGCTGTTGTCAAGCCCGTCTTCACGGCTACTGCCTACTCAAATGCGTTCTACACTTTCTATAGCAAGTACGGCTCTCATCCGGGGCCCTATATCACTTCGGACTTAAGCTACCTTAACGTGACTGTCAAAGATGAATGGGGATGGAGCAGACGTCTCGACGAGTTCTTGAGGAGTTTCAAGGCAGAATTGGCGGGTCTGTCACTTGGTAAAGACGTTGTACTCATAGATGAGATTGACGTTACAATGGGGGCTTTGTTCGATGGCGACAAGAGAGTCTTCGATGTAGTGATACTCGGATTCACGGAGTACGTTACTATTGAGGAGTACAACTACTACAAGAGATTCGTCGCAACCGGGGGGACTCTTGTCATTATGGACGCCTGCAATTTCCTGGCCGAGGTGAAATACCATCCTCCTGCCAACCCTGGGTATCCAGGTAGTCTAAGTCTGGTCAAGGGCCATGGATGGGAGTTTAACGGCACTCATGCATGGAAGTCAGTCTATCATAGATGGCCAGACGAGAATAGAAACTGGGTTGGTAGCAACTATTGGAAGTGGTGGTACGGTGACCACTATGACTACTTCCAAGCTAACACCACTCATCCGATCAGTGAATATATCCGAACCATGTGGGGTCAGACCGTCAATTCATCCTATGGTGCTCATGAAGAGAATAGGCTTGAGAACTTAACGAACTCGCAAATCATTGGATACTGGCATTTTATCAATCCTAACGAGGCTCCTAAAGATCCTGTTGTTGCCTACCAGCATGACTATGTGGATGGGATTGTATTCCACACTGGGATAATGGCCAGCGACGTTGTTGCTCGGGAAAGTGCCATGCAGGCCTTCCTTGTGTGCGCGGTTCGAATTGGCTCGGCGGGAGAAGTTGGTGAGTGGTCATTCTGGGAAGAAAGGTCATTCGAATCAAATGTTGAACTTCGCTTTGAGAATGGCACCCACGTAACAGACAATGGATTCCTGTCGGGAACGATGGTCTTCGACGTAGTCTTCAACACGTCTGTCATTGTCGCAAATTCAAGACCGTACTGTCTATCTTCAGTTGATGTTCATGTCGACTCTATGGACGCGGTTCCAGGTATCCGACTATGCTCCATCGAGGGAGAAAGTGTGGACGAGAGCAACCTGCATTGGCAAGTGGTCGTGAACACTCGTCAGTTGCCTGAGGCCGAATGCGTATTCAAGGTTTGCTGCAGATTCACTTCTCCCTACAATGGCTCCTTGCATATAGACTCAACTCTCTTGTCTTCTGTCTTTAGAGTGAAGAATGTGCCTGATGAGCTTAGACAGGGGCTCCTAGTTGGGGCTACTTCTCTTTGCGCCATCCTAATACTGGCAAGCGTAACGGTCGTTTGGGTCGGTAGGCGCCCGAAAATGGTCCCATAACGCCTGGATTCCTCACATTTTCCTGGAGGGCTTCAGATAGTCAAGAAGAGTCCTGATGCGTGTTGGAGGTCCATGAAATATAAAAGCAGAGATGAGACACCCAAACACACGAATACCTACATCCACATAGGAAGTGTTTGTTACAATGTTTAGAACCATAATGGCCTTAGTGATTGCACTGGTAGTAGCAATCGTAATCGGTGCATTTCAAATACTTGGCCTTGATATCGCAACATTGCAGGCCGTTCTTTCTGGCGGGGACATCGTGGGGTTCGCGCAGGCGCAAGGCGCGCTTCTGTTTAGCGAGCTGATCTTTCCGTATACTTGGGCTATGGGTGGAGCCTACGCGCCACTAGTAGCTTTGGGAGTCGCAGGCTTCATCGCCGGACTCATCTCAAAGAGCGGAGTCAGGATGCTCTTCGTATCGCTGATATGCCTAGGTCTCTTCTTCGTTGGTTACTGGGTGCTCTCATTGGGTCTAGATGCCACTGATGTGTCCGCAATGGCCGCTTTGGCTCAGAGCATCGCAATTGACTTGGGAGTATCGTTTGCATTGCTATTCGTACCAGGTATAATCGGTGCTTCACTTACTGCAGAAGAGTACTAGTCTGCTCAGACTACTGTGTCTTGGGGGACTATTCCCCCATTTCACGCCTTTTTTTCCATACCCATTGACTGCGCCAGAGACACTGATACACGGTCCAGAAACTCATCGAGATAGTCAGTGTGAACGAATGCTCCTGCTGCCATAGGGTGCCCTCCAGCTTCGACAACCTGTTCTTCGTGTTCTTCGTTCATAGCCTCACCAACAGACACGAAGGCATCTCTTAGATTGACCCCCCTGTCGACGAGGCTACCACGTGCCCGGCCTGATATCTTCACAAGGGGACCTTCACCTGACGTATTGGTGCTAACACCAATGATAGGCCTGTCAGTCGGAACGATTCTTGAACCCTGGGCCATGCCAATGACAACACCGATTATTGTGTCTGGAGTTTCTGGATCCCTGACGACATACATGCCCTCTTCCTCCAGATACCCGTCGGTCTCAAGCCTACGAAGTGCAGAAGCAAGGTTCGCTCGGTGTTCTCGTAAGAGGGTGCGTCCTTGCTGGAATGCCTCTTCATCTCCTAGGCAAATCCTGACTCCCACCTCTGGACGCCTGTTCCGTCCGCATGCATTCAAGAGAGTTGAGAATTCCTTCGCTGTTCTCATCTCAGTCCTTGGGGGGCGTCTAACCAATGAAATCACATCACCGACGATGCCTTCCGCAACACGTGGGTTGTCATAAGTTCCCAGAATGTGGTCGAAGAGTCTATGTATGACCCTCTGCTTCTCTTCATTCTCCAAATCTGTCCACATCCGCCACTGATCATTCATATCGCGCAAAGGAATCTCCAAATCCTCGTAGAAGCTGAAGCAGCTTTCAGTATTGCCGGTCAAGCCGGGGAGATATGGTTCGGTAGCATACTCTAGCAGGTATGGCAGCGGTCTTGTGTTTATCCCGAAGAAAGTGAGGTCTCTCTCCACCTTGATCAGACCCTCATCCTCTCCAATCCTCGTTATGGCCCGGTTCACATTCTGGAACCCCTTGCCATAGCAGTCCTGCAGATCACCAGTGGCACCGACTACTGCTAGCTCTGAGAGGTCTGTATTATCTGTGGATAGGCTAAGTGCTACGAGAAACGCTACCCCGGCCCCAGAGATGTCATAGCCGCCGTCCAACCCATGCTGACACGGATTTATCTCGATGATCTTGCTACTAATCTGGAGAGGAGCGGAGTCAGCTTTCTCCTCCGAGGGAAGGTGATGGTCCAGGACGACTATGCATTTCAGACATTCTTCGAGAGCGACTGTTGATTCAATGAGTTCCATTTGCCCAGTACCTAGGTCGCTGAATAGGAGCATGTCGGGCCGGTTCTCTTTGACGAGGGTGTGTACTTCTTGAATCGTTTCCGAGTTCAGCTGATGGATATTCCTCCATTTCACGTCTACATCTGCTCTCTTGAGCATCGATACAACTATAGCCAGAGCACTGATTCCATCGGCATCGATGTGCGATATGGCTAATGCTTCTCTTGATTGTAGAATCGCGTTCGCGGCCTGACTTATTCGTCGGTGCATACTCTCAGGAATGATATCTTCTAGAAGCATTGTTTCAGAGAGAGTCGGCGACCCACCAATATAAGTGGCCCTCTCAGGGACCCCGAGCTATTCTGTCTATCTCACTCTGCCGCTCTTGCGAGCCTCGATAGAGCCAAGAAGACAACAAGAAAGACACTCGCAACTGCTGCCAAGGCCTTCGCTATCTTCTGCCAAGTCGTCTGCGGAACCTCGAGATCGCGCAGCTCATTCGTTACGCGCTTCAGGTACACGCGCGTTTCAGTGAAGAGTACTTCGTGGTCATCAATCATGGCAGAGAAATCTGACCAACTCTCGTGGAAGGGAGGTTCAGGGTTCGTCTGAAGCCACTCGTACCAAGCCTCCGCTATCTTATCCCTGTGTGGCTCTGGAAAGTGTTCTATCGTGTCCCGAACACTCTTCTCCCAATCATTTGGCAACATCAATGTGCACCCCATTGACTCCCGGCAGAGGGCCTTATTCAAGGCTCAAAGGGACTGCTATTAAACATTCGGCATTGGTACTCCCCTTATAAGGGCGGTCAATCAAGTACAGGTCTGCGCATTCCGAGAGAGTTGTTACCGATCATCTTGATTTGGCAAGCTCCTTTGTCCAAGCCTGCATATCTTTGCGGAGCTTCTGAATGTCTCCGGGACTGATTGGATCTACTCTTCCGTAGGTCTTTAGAATTCGTACCCATCTCTGCATCTTGACGACTAGTTGTGAAGCTCCACCACGCAATTCCAACGTGTTGGCGGCCTCGTTTATCTTCTTCGAGAGGTCGCTGGCGATGACTCCTTCCTTGACTTGGGAATCCAGAGTATCAATAACTGCTTGTAGACTCGATATGGCGCCCTTCTGAGATACGGCGCTTGTGTCTGAGGCAGGGACTATAGGAGCTACTGAAGAAACCTTCTCGACTTTTGCCATGAGTTCGTCCAGTTTCTGACTATTAGCTGCCACAGACATTGAAATCTCGTTACTCGAGTCTTGCAGCTCGGTGATCTTGGACAGGACGTCAATCATTCTATTCAGCATCTGAGTCAGTCGCTCGATGGCCCCGTTGATCTCAGTCAGTTTGGCCCGAACGTAAGTGTCATCGTCGCTCATACTTATCCCTTCTACTAACCCCGGCAAACTGCCTTCAGATGGGTCTGATGAGGAGGTGCCGGGCTATTCTGATTAAGCTTTCTGGTCCATGTTCAAGGATGGAAACATGACATAGAGCAGGTGCATAACCTAATACTATTATACCATGGTC
>LRSK01000018.1 GCA_001563325.1 Candidatus Thorarchaeota archaeon SMTZ1-83 | reverse complement strand
ACGATCTTGTCGAAAAGATGCTCCAGGTAATCTCTAGATCCTGCGAGCAGGTGAATGGTGTGCGGATGTCTGAAGAAGTGACAGAGTCATGGGGGGACTCGGTGAATATCAACAGAGAAACCTTTGACAAGAGCAACTTCGCCCTTTCCCATACTGATTATGAACCCGACCTTATCGACGCCTGTGTTCCTTTGAGTAAGTTCCAAGAGTACAGTGATTTCTGTGATGAACTCAAGAAGGAATTCGGCTGGGTCGACATCGATTTTGGCGCTTTTATCGTTGCAGGTCCAAGGGGACCGATACCATTCTGCATCTACTTCAGTGTCCCAATCGACACAAGAATCCCACGCGAGATTGAGAAGTGGTTCGAGTTCAAGGAGAAGATGTATCAACGAGCAATAGCGATGGGGGGTAGCGTTTCCAATGCAAACGGAGTAGGATTGAGATCCGCTCCTTGGGTGAGAGAGCAGCTCGGCGATGCATGGGAATTGCTAACCGACATCAAGTCACTGGTTGATCCGAACAATATCCTGAATCGTGGACAGAGGGGATTTGACTGATGATAGAACGCCTCGAGAAGTATGACGAGTGGGCCCGAGCGTGCATGCATGTTCGTTGTGGACTATGCAGAGAGAACTGTCCTGCCTATTCGCAACTTAGACTTGACAGCTACTCTGCAAAAGGCAAGATGACAATGCTTTTCTATTGGCTCAAAGGAAGGTTAGAGCCAGATGCAGTCCTGGCCGAGCGGGTTTTTGCTTGTACCAGCTGTGGTCTCTGTGATGTTGCATGTGGGTATGAGCAGAGCGCTGCTATTCAGGAAATGAAGGGTGTGCTGTTCGATTCAGCCATCTCACTGCCGGAAGGCTACAAGCAAATCAGCGACCGAACAAGAGAATCTGGTAATCCATATGCAGAAGACCGAGAAAAAGCCAGAACCTTCTTGGAGAGTATCCCGGAGCGAAATGCTGAAACCGCTGATTATACATTATTCCTAGGCTGCACAGAGCTATATCGAGAGCAGGAGCAAGTCACAGACGTTTTGCGCATTCTGAGAGATGCAGACGTTTCGTTTAGTGTAATCTCTGAGAATATCTGCTGTGGGTCACCAGCTTATCGAGTAGGCGACCAGAAACAGGCACAGGAACAGGCTCTGAGTGTCGCTAAGATGTTGAAGGAAAAAGAGCAGAAAGTCCTGGCATCTTGTGCTGGATGCTATAGGATGTTCTCTCACTACTACCCCTTACTCCTAGAGGAAGAAAATCCATTCCCAGTTATCCACAGTGTTCAGCTTATTGACCAGCTGATTTCAGATGGAAATCTAGACCTTCAACCACTTGATGCAAAGGTCACTTATCATGACCCTTGTCATCTGGGAAGACATGCTGGAGTCTATGATGAACCTCGAAGGATTTTGAGTGCCATTCCCGGTGTGGAATTGGTCGAGATGGAATGGAATAGGAAATTCAGCAAGTGCTGTGGAGCTGGTGGGGGCTTTAGAAGCGGTCGCCCAGATGACGCGATAGCCGTGGCAGCACACCGAGTCAAAGAGGCCGAATCTACAGGAGCAAGTATCCTCGTCACAGCTTGTCCATTCTGTCTTCGAAACCTCTCAGACGGTGCGAAGTCAATTGGCTCAGATATTGAGGTTAGAACTATTGAGTCGCTGATAGCAGACCAACTGTGATGCTACACTTCTCCGACGACTCTCCCAGGAGGATACATCTCTAGGAATTCATCCTTGAGAATGTCCATCGCTATGAGATCATGAAACTGCCCCTCCATGAAGACAGCCTGTCTAAATTCGCCGATTCTCTTGAAGCCAGATTTCTCGTAGGCTTTCTGCCCTCGAACATTGTATGAAGCTGTGTAAAGATAGATGCTGTTGAGTCCTAGAACTTGGAAGCCAATCCAGAGCATCACCTTGGTGGCATCTGTTCCATACCCTTTGCCAAAGTTCTCAGGGTTGTGAATTGCTATACCAAACTCCGCTCTTTGCATCTGCTTACTCATATCAAACAGACTGACAGTTCCTAGAAACTCAGCGGTCTTCTTGTCTTCAACAGCCAGAGTGATGTTCCCGTCCTGCCAGGGCTTTGCCTTTGTCGCTCTCTCCAGCCACTCCCTTTCCGCATTCTGAGACATGGGCATTGCATGGGCCAGGAACCGCCGCATCTCAAAGTTGTTCCAGCCTTTCATTATATTGTCTAAATCAGACATCTCCAAGGCGCGAAGCTTGACTTTCTCACCGTAGTACATGAATCCGAAGGGGAATCTGTTTCTGTTATGAATCCTGCCCTGCCTAGTCAGTCAGTACGCTTTTATCTGAGTAGTTCACGAATTACTACATCTAGTACGTGGAGATTGTACAATGCAATTCGATTGGATTATAGATATCATCCTCGCGATGCTGGGCTTTCTAGCCCTTCTTGGAATCATTATGATCATAATCAGTATTCTCATACTGGGCTGGGCCCTACGATATGTCAATGGTACAAATACCGAATTCTTTTCCGTAGCGATAACAGCGATCCTAATGAGCATACTGACAGCGTTCATTCCATGTCTAGGATGCATTATTGCTCTGTATATTATCAAGCTAAGACATGACGTGGGATGGGGCGGTGCGTTAATTGCTTGGATTCTCGCAGTGATAGTTTCCATTGTTGTCGCAATACTCATCTTTATCCTGTTCTTCGGCGGATTCGCTGCGTTCCTCGCATTGTTTCCATTCCTCCCATTCCCCTAGAATGAGGACTGGATTACCGAGCCTCTGGAAGTAGAATGGTGATGGAAAAGGAAGGCGGAGAATCAGAGAAGACTCCATGTGAGGAGGTCCTCCTAGATGAAAAGAGAGGACGCCTGCGATTCAATAGGAAACTAATTCTCCGTCAACCTTTAAAATTCCTCAGAGCAGTAGGGCCTATTTTGACATCACACCATCCCTTTTGCTCCGTGTATGAAGGGCATCTATTCACGCTGAGAGGAAGAAAGTGGTGTATTGGCTGTTTCTTCAACTCACTCTCTTTCTTCATGGCATTGGGTCTACTCATTGTTTCATCGATTACTGTTCCTTTCATGATTGACAGATCATATCTTTTCTGGGGGGGAGCAGTCCTTGTGCTGGTCTCTTTTGCGATGAGTGCTCTACATCTAACTGAGAACAAGAAACTCAAAGTTATCTCCAAACTGATTCTAGGCTCGTCCTTTGCTTGTATCAGCTGGGCTATTCTCTTGGCAGATGGTCTAACATACAACTTGGAACTGAAGTTTGCTCTAATTCTCACCCTATATCTACTCGTGGTCGCCATTCTAAGTTACCGAAGAGTCGTTGAAATCGAAAACGAATGCAAAGCATGTGAATTTGAGATGAGATGGAGTAAGTGCCCGGGGTTCAAGAACATCCTATGTCCTCTTATTGACTCAAAGTTTCTGTATCCAGAGCCACATCCTCAATCTGACGCTGATTAGTATTCACATTACTCCATTCGACAGACTCTTAGACAAAAATGAAGTTCTTGGCATAGACGAGTGATCTGGTCAAATGAGTCCTCAGAGAATTGTCTTCGATGAACCTATTGTTAGGGCTGAAACTGAGAAACTGAAGTTTCCAAGAATCTGCCCTGTCTGTGGTGACCCTGCTGAAGACATCATGCCCCTCACAGTAATTCCAAACCAGTACAAGTCACTACGCCCATCTATGGACTATGTCCCCAGCTTTTATGGTCGCGGGCAAAATAACCCAATTATACCTGTCAAGAAGACCCTCTATATTCCAGTCTGTGAATATCATCACTATACTGATGAAGGTGCTGGGCAATATAGATCGTACTGCATTGTCTTTGATGGACTGGCCTTGGTGTACTTAATTCTAGCATTACTGACATTTGGCAACCAGTTCTGGAGCGCGGGTCGTCTGAGCCCATGGCTATTACTTGGAGTTGGCGTCTTTGGAACCTTTTTGGCAATTACGTTTGTGCTTTTCCGTCCCGGACCTGTTGAGGCTGCTGTCAAGATAATAGGCTTTGACGGAGGTCTCCATCATATCTGGCTGCAGTTCAGAGAATCAAGGTACCGAGATGAGTTCATGAAAGAGAATGCCATGACTGCTGAACTGGTCAAATGGATCCAGCGAGCGTAGCTTCGTTCTTGAGTTATACAGAAATAGTATTAGAGGAAGCGCTCATGTAGCTTCCAACATGAGGACTTCCTCACGAGTAAGACAACGACAGTCAGTCTTGTCGTTACGTAAACTAGGCTCTTTGGAGCTAGACTGAGTGCAAGCATCACTTTGTATCATTACAATCTATCTCCTGAAGTATGCATATGCTATAGCGCGAGTAGAGATCTTTCTTCTAATCTGCTTCTTCCGAGTTGTTTCCTTAGCTATTGCCATGCTATCACCTCCGAAATGCGTATGCGAATCCAATAGCGTCAATGGAGATTGTTCTCCCCATCTTCGTGTTCCTTTTCACAGATGAATTCCGAGAATCATTAGTCAGAGTCATGATGTTTCACAAGAAATAACACACAGAATGAGTATATAATGCGGAGCCACAACTAAAGGTCACAGAATAGAGTCACAGATTGTGACTACTATGATTGGGGTGAAGAGTTTTGAGCAACTCTCTAAAGGAGATAACCGTCACTGGCTTGATGTCAAAGATACGCGACTACTATATGGTTACGATGGATAACGGCACTGAGTACAAGCTTTCTGCTATAATGCCTTGGGAGGCAGTATCTCCTGACTTCGATAGTGGAAAATTCGCCGCTGTACTCGGAAAACGAGTGACTGTGAGCGGTGTGACCGATGGAACTACAATTTGGGGTGCAGATGTAGTTTAGGAGATCTAGGCCAGGAATGATAACTGGAATCGATGTAGTCTTCATCCATGCTAAAGACCCTGAGATCATGGTTCATTGGTATCGAGATGTTCTAGGACTGGAGGTTGGGCTGAAGACAGATGATCTGTCTTGGCTGGAGTTTCGCTTTAATGATGACCGACCACCAACACGGTTTGCATTAGAACGATTTTCAGGAGAAAAGCAGTCAATCATGATTTCACTCAGGGTGAATGATATTCGATCTGTGATTCAAGAATTGGAATCACGAGGTGTCGAATTCCTGGGAGAGGACAAAGTTCAACCGGAAGGTGTTTCTCTTTATGCCACGCTTCAAGATCCCGAAGGTAATCTGATTCAACTCTCGCAGCGTAGAACAGAATAGGCGGGAATAAAAGAATGGATTTTGGCCTACGTACAAAGCAGGCCAAATCCGGCATTATAGGAATGGATGGGGCTTTAGAGCGTCAGCTCTGCCTCACTCTTCCAGAGTCCATGTATATTACAGTATGCGGTAGCCATTAGCGTGCCTGGTTTGTTAGTCTTGAAGACGAATTTGGCAACCGGCTCACTATAGATACCACTACTGTCAGGTCCCTCAGCAGACTCTCCATGGTGATCAAACGTACAATATCCGATCTCCACGGGGAATTTAGCTCCATCCGGCCAGAAGAAGAGATCGCACCATTTGATGTGATGTGCAGTCGTGTTAGGATGAGGAATTTCTTTGCCAACCTTTACTTTGACGTAGGCCTTCCCATCCTCAACTTTCTTTATATCAATTGAAGGCACATGCTTCTCGTTCTTCCAATCATCGATCCATTTCTTTGACATTGGCTTTCCTCCCTCAAAGCAGTAGGATAATAGGCCCATCGTCGTTATGCCATAAAACAGTTCTCCTAGGTATGTTAGTAGCTATTGGTCCAATTTCCTAATCTGGTTTAGAGTCCATTTTCCTTTCTCAGTCAAGGCGTAATAGCTTCTCTGTCGATTATCATACGTTTTCTCTGTTCGCGTACTGATTAGGAGTCCGTTACTTGTAAGCTCTGAAAGGTGCTGATAGATGCTTGGAATTTTGAGCTTCATTCCGTACTCATCCAGTAGAGCCTTCCAGATGCCATATCCATAGGACTCGCCAGGTGAGAGTATTTCTAGAATGCGAATCTTCGTTTGACCTAGTTTCGTTGTCACTTTCCGTCTTTCTACTCTACTGAGGAGTTGTTCGAGGGCTCCCTTGCCCTTAACAAAGGTCCTTGCTATTTCGGGGTACTTTAGGCCCATTCCAGTAATAACACATACAACAGAATCGTCACGTTCTATCTTTCCTGAATGAACGAGTTTCTGTAACACCGCTATAGTAGTGGCTGAAGCCGGTTCTGCGAAGACGCCCTCTCGTCTTGCGAGCTGTCTCACAGCTTCCAGTATTTCTCTATCGGAGGCGGAGATGGCTAATCCGCCTGATTCCTTAATTGCCATCAATGCGGTACGTCCACATACTGGATTCTTTACACATATATCGAATGCCACAGTAGATGCAGCAGAAGGTGGAGTGATGTCACTCACCCCTCTTGTAAATGACTCAACAATTGGTGCACAACCGCTGGCCTGAGTCCCGACTATCCTAGTGTTTGAAGCATCAATCAGTCCTATCTGCTCCAGCTCCCTGAGCCCCTTCCATATCATTGATACATGACCGCCGTTTCCCATTGGGGCAATAATCCAGTCTGGTGAAGTCCAATCAAGCTGCTCACACGTTTCGTAGACCGTTGTCTTCTCCCCTTCCATGAAGTGCGGGTTAGAAGATGTTATACAGTGGCTTCTTCTACTCTCTTGGCGTGCCCTCATCACAGCTTCCTCATGATCTCTGACTATCTCTACATCTGCAGCATAAGCGAGAATCTGGTAGAACTTTCCAATATCCACATTGCCTCTCTGACCTATGAACGCTTTACTCTCAAGACCAGCTCGAGCAGCATAGGCAACAAGGGACGCAGCAAGATTTCCGGTAGATCCGCAACATACCGATTTGAACCCAAATTCTCGTGCTGCAGACACCTCGACTGCTGTACCACGATCAATGAACGCTCCAGTCGGATTTGTTGTTTCGTCCTTTAGATAAAGGTACTCAATCCCCAAGTCCGATGCGAGCCCGTCGCACCGGTGTAGGTATGTCCCACCCTCACCTAGTGAAACCATATTTGTGCTGTTTCGAATTGGAAGCAGTTCGAAGTACTTCCAAATCCCTGGTCTTCTGCTTCTGAGCTTTCTAGGAGTGAATTGACTTCTCGCCCTCTCGAGGTCATAGGTCATTTCCAGAATTTGTCCGCACATGGAGCAAGAACTGATGTATTTCTCCAGATTGAACTCATGACCACACTCAGTGCACCTGAGGCCAGACAAAAGTGACATCCTATTTCATGCCTATATATAGGCTCAAGATTATATATCCTTGCCTCGGAGAAGAACATGCTGAAAAAGAGGCACTCCTGAGGTCATCGTCTTGGTATTCATTGTCGAACACGAGAATGAAGGTCAATCTCTTTTGGAAGCTGATGGCTTGCTAAGTGAAGAAGTGACAATCAGGGATGCCAGACCCGAGGACGCTCTCGAAATTCATCGAGTTCTGAGAAGCTCATTTGAACCACTGATCTCAAGAGGATATTCTAGAATTGCTGTTAAATGCGCCATAGTGGAACCATGGCAGATTCGAAAACGGATAATATCGGGAATGACTGTGCTCGTCGCGGAGGATGGACCAGATATCATAGGAACCGTCACAGGGATCAAAGAGCAACAGTCCCTGCGGGCTGTTTCGTTAGCAGTACAACCAGAATATCAGCGCCGTGGCATCGGCAGAAAATTGCTTACAGCTCTTGAGTACTTAGCAGTTGACGACGATTGCCATAAGATCTATGTTCTAACTGCATGGTCGATGATAGAAGCGGCACGCTTGTATCTACATCTTGGCTATGTTCAGGAAGGGTACCTGCGGCGTCATTCCCATGGTGAAGATCTGGTGATTTTCAGCAAACATTTCTCTCAAGAGGATGATATACAATGGAGTTTTTCAAGCCCAAAATACGAAGCAATACAATCTTCGTGGCCTTATTGGCTGTTCTAACAGCCCTGACCACAATCGCCACAATAGTAATTGTCATTCCACTCCCCGCGACAGGCTATCTCAATTTCGGAGATGCACTAGTGATGCTCAGCGGTCTCATGCTTGGACCTCTCGGCGGCTTCATCGCCGGGGGAGTGGGTTCCGCAATGGGTGACGTCGTCTTGGGCTATGTCCATTTCGCTCCAATCACATTAGTTGTAAAGGGTTGCGAAGGGTTGGTGATGGGACTCTTTAGTAGTCGAGCCAGAAGTGCTAGTCTATTGACAAGGTGGGACGTGGTTGGACTTGCTGTATCCTCACTTGTCATGATGACCGGATATTTCCTCGCAGAGATCCCTTTGTATGGATATGGAGCTGCACTTGCTGAGTTGCTGACAGCAAACTGGCTTCAGGTGGCAGTTGGTTCAATCGTCACCGTTATTGTGGGACCTGTGGCAAGGCGCTTTCTGCAGAACACACTGTATCCATCCGAAAGTGACGATTTGCTAGTTATGCAGAATGAGTGATCCGATCCAAATCTTGCATACAACGCATAGGAAGTCGGATAATTACGAATACCTCAACAGCACGCATCTATAGTGAGATTATTTGCCACTCGGAATCAATGTTCTTTTAAAGAGGAATTCTATCGTTGCTATCAGGCCCATTGGCTACACACTTATCACGCATTTGAATGGGAGTTCTCGAAATGACGGATAGACAGAAGCTTAAGATAAGTGACCAGAGTCTGAATGAGATTAACGAGTTTCTTCTAAAGGAAGGTAACCCTCTGATTGATGGACTTATAGAGGTCATTGAAAAGCATGGAGGCGTTGACGAGATCAACAAGAAGGCGAACGAGGCTCGTAGGCTTGAGAGCTTAATGGCGAAACTGGAGAAGAAAGGGTCTCCATATGTCAAAGACTTGAATTGGTTGCAGAATCAGCGCAATGATGATGCATTCATTAGTATACCAGAATATCGCCACAGAATCTTGGGTGACAAAGCTGATTCAATGCCATTCGATGATAGTTTTGCGGTAACTCTCGAAATCAGTGCCTGTCAATACTTCCCGTGGTTGATAGAGGAGGCAAAGACAGCAATTGCAAACCAAGATCTAATGCCTGGACGTTTCATTCGAGTACGAAGCATGAGGGAACAGTGTGATGATGACGATGTAATCGCTTTTGCTGCAGCTATGCAGATAGTCGACTCATCTTATGTTGAAACTCTTGATACAAAGGGCACATACCCAGGGCCTGACGGTGCACCTGTAAATGTTCATCTTGGCGGCCCTGAAACAATTACTGGATACTTTGGCGGTGTGGGAATGCCAAATGACTTTGCTCTAAAATGGGCTGATGAGTATCTGCAATACTATACAGAGTATGGGATCAAGCAGGTGCTCAATATCAATCCCGGAAGTGTGCTTGTTGGATATATGATGCACAAATTGGGCATCGACATGGAGTTCAAAATTAGCGTGTACATGGGTAATGACAATCCGTATGCGAGTCTATGGACGCTAATGACAGCCAAGCTCTTCAGCAGGGATGACGGTACTTCTCCACTTATCGGATACAATCTGTCGAACAGCGTGAATAACGAAACCATAGAACTCTCTGCACATACAAGGAAAGCTTTCGGTTTTGAGGACGTGATAAGAATTGAACACCACATTACTGAAACCTACAAAAGCATTGTAAGGCAGCCCTATGACCGGTTGGACGAGCTGGTTGAATTAGCAGACCATGTTAAGAATATCAGTGCTAAGCACGAGGGAGCTGGTCCTGAGATTGATAGTCAGCGTGATTATCCCAGTGACATCCTCGACTACTTCAGACAGAAATCTGAAATCATTGAATCTGGTGATATTCCAAAACTCCTGCGGAACTATCTCGACAAACATGATGCTGTCAACAGGACTGCTAGAGCACTGACAGAGAATGGCTTTACCTTCATCGCCGCCAAAAATCTACACAAGAAATAATGGCGGCCGATGCCTGATGAGAGGGCTTCGTATAGCCCTCAGTTCACATCCATGGCTGGATCTGTTCGTCATAGATGCTCTCTAGACGATCCTTGTGATTTTGCTCCTCCTTGGCTAGGCTTTCGAAGACTGTTCTGTGTGATGTACTTGTTGTTAGCTCTGAAAGGCTCTTGTAGAAGTCGCGGGCTCCCTCTTCGCGCTTTATTGCTACTATTAGAATATCCTGCGAGCTTGATCCTGATTCGAGAGGTATCTCTATGAGATACCTTGAGAGGTCGTGCCCCTCGAACTCCTCGATGGTTGCACAGGAGAAGGTTTCGCAGACCCCTCCGCCAAGGGCGCTCTGCAGCTTCTTCTTATGGCCTTCTTCCTGTTTTGCCAATTCCTTCAGCAGCTGCTTCGATGAGGGCAGCTCTGCGTATTCGGCTGCCTTCATGTAGAATCCGTACGCCTCTTCCTCCCTCTGGATTGCAAGGGAGATCAATTCATCGAATGACTTTTGGACATCGGTCATTGGTATCCCCAAGCGGGAAGTGCAACCGCTCGTTTTAAGCATGATGCTTATGCGGCGGCGTGGGTTCTGAATTCAGATACTCTGACTCAGTCTATGTCTTCAGATCCGGCAAAATCTGCCATCGCCCCTCAGGTGCTAGGAAGGCTTCTCCGCTTTCAATTTTGCCTTAAATTCACTATGCGATATTTACATGAGGTCAGACCCTTGGAGAATGTGATAAGTGGATTGGAGTATGGCAAAGACTGGCAAGGTATGCTCAAGGAAATGGCTGAAGCTGAGTCGGTTGTTGATGTTTATCTCTGTACTAGTGCGTACGGCCATCAGGATGATCGAAACACCATGGTTGCTGAAACCCATGGTGTTCGGATCGTCTATGTGGGAGAAGACTTCTTTATAGTCGGACCCCGTAGACCCGTTCATTCATCTATAATCAGGATGGGCTGGGTTTCCATGATTCGTTTACATAAGGACCAAGGCGTCATGGAATCGATAAGCCTTGTACCTACGTTTGACTCAGAGGTGGAGGACTGCCTGGAAGAAGATCATGATATTTAGATGCCAAGAAATCTTCGATTATTTACGAGGCAGTATCTCTCTAGCACCTGAGCGTAGATACTTGTGGAGTGCCTTAGGAATTTCTATGCTCCCGTCCTCTCGCTGGAAGTTTTCCATTATTGCCACGAATGTACGAGGATTTGCCATCATTGTACTGTTTAGCGTATGGATGTAGTCTTTCTCAGTTCCACCTTTTTTAATCCGATACTTGATGTTCAATCGGGTCGCTTGGTATGCAGTACAATTACTATTGGAACCCCCCTCCCGGTATCGGCCCTGGCCTGGCATCCAAAACTCAAGGTCAAGTTTTTTCGCTGCGACTATTCCTATGTCCCCGGTGCATGAATTCACGATTCTATAAGGAAGACCTAAGGCCTGTACATAGTCCTCCTCGTTCTTCATCAGTTCCTCATGAATCTTCCATGATTCATCAGGATGGCTAAAGACAAACTGCTCAACCTTGTTGAATTGATGAACTCTGAAGATACCTTTGGTGTCCTTGCCATGAGACCCGGCTTCTTTTCTGAAACATGCGCTGACTCCGGCCAGCTTGATGGGAAGGTCATCAGGTTCAAATAACTCCCCCATGTACATTGCAGCCATGGCATGTTCTGATGTTGCTATGAGGTAAAGGTCTTCATCTTCTATCTTGTACATCACGTCCTGGAAGTCTGCGAGATCTGTCACTCCCTCATATGGCTTCCTTCGCAACATGAACGGTGGATAGATTGGAGTATACCCTCTCTTTATGAGCATATCAAGCGCCATCTGCTGCATCGCCAAGTCAAGCTCCACAAGTTCGTTCTTGAGGTAGTAGAACCTCGATCCAGCAACCTTTGCAGCTCTGGGAATATCCGCCACGTCAAGAGTGTCAAGAAGGTCGACGTGGCTCTGAATCTCAAAGTCAAACGTAGGCTTGCCACCCCATTCTTTTACGACCTCATTGTCCTCGTCACTTTCTCCATATGGCACACTCTCATGTAGAATATTGGGAATGCGCATCTGGATTTGCTTCAATTCAGCTTCCAAGGTAGTGGCCTGCTCTTCAGTTTCTTTTATTGACTTGTTGACACGATTGGCTTCCTTGGTGAGTTTAGGTGTGTCCTCACCTGCTTTCTTAAGCTCACCAATCTCCTTTGAAATCCGATTTCTCTGAGTTCGGAGAGTCTGTATCTTCCTTTTGAGATCTCTAATTTCAGAATCCAGTGATAAGAGCCGATCGAAAGACTTCATCTTAGCCACATCTCTACGTTTGCGTAGATTCTCTTGTATTAGCTCTACATTCTCTCGAATGAATTTGATGTGCAACACTGGATTCACCTATTGCTATTTTGATACTGAAACCACGCTAGTCGCTTTTTAGACTCTTTCGTTGACCACTCTATCCCCATTGTCCAGCTGTGGGACAGAGTTCATTGATGGAACACTCCTTACAACTCGGCCTACGTGCACTGCACGTGCGCCTTCCATGTGCACCGATGAGGCGTGCGTATTCGTACCATTGGTTTCTAGGAAGAACCTCCATTAGGTCCTTTTCTGCTCTAGTTCGGTTTTTCTTTTCCTTAGTGAGCTCAAGTCTTTGAGAGACTCGCATGACATGTGTGTCAACAACTATTCCTTCATTGACTCCAAACACGACCGAGAGCACCACATTCGCTGTCTTCCTACTCACTCCTGGCAATTCAATTAGACCATCCATAGTTTTCGGAACCTTTCCCGAATGACGTTCATATAGGATTCGCGCGGAGTCTCGTATATATACCGACTTCTTATTGTAGGTGCCACACTGACGTATCAGTTCTATCAAGTCCTCAACTTCAGCGTTAGCCATGGCTTTTGCATCTGGATATTTTGTAAAGATTGCAGGTGTGATTTGATTAATGCAAGCGTCAGCAGTATTTGCAGAGAGAATAGTTGCAATGAGCATCTCGAAGGGATTACCGTGCATCAAATATGTAGCAGGCGCGTCAGGGTAGGTTTTGCCAAGAATCTTGACTACATTCTTGGCTCTCATTTTGTTGTCATCCAAAGCTCACACCCTCCTGCCTTCTATCAGGGCAGGCGTCTACTTGACCTGAACTCCTCAATCTCGTCCTTTAGTTTTTGGATTGTCAACTCCATTGATTGCATCTTCTCTGACAAGCTCTCAGGTTCTCTTCTCTCTATTCCGTAATACGCCACACCACCAAGAATGAATAGATTGACTACTAGAACTACGGCGAATAGAAGGGATTGGCTGAGAAACTCGAATATCAGTCCGCCAATGAACGGACCGATTGCTGCGATAACATAAACAGATGACCAAAATACAGCTAAGACCTTGGAGGTGTCTGTGCGAGGCATGTACTTTTGAATCATGGTGATAAGAACAAGTGCCCAGAGGATGTCATTTGTGTATTTCATCACTAGAGCCAGAAATGCTGTGGTGAAAACCACCCCCAATCCGGGTAATAATGCATCTGCAGCATCGACTATAGAAGGAGGCATCCAGAAGTTGAAGGTGGGAGCGACCATGAGCAGTGCTGCACAAATCGGCATCACTGAATACACGAGAAGTATTGCTCTCTTCATGCCCCTGAGATCTGACATTCGGCCTATTCTGAAAAGAAGAGGCAGAGAGATGACCAAGGGGGTCAAGAGTATTGCATTGATGCCACCAACCTCGATATCGAGAACATCATTCGTGTAGATAAGCGCACCAAACCTGAACATCTCGTCGCTCAGGCTATCCAAGATGACGATAGCTAGGATGCCTGGCATAGAAGCCAGAATCATTTTTACTGCATTCGCATTCTCGGACAGGAAGTCATGCCAAACGACCCCTCCTTGTTTCTCCCGTTGCTCTTACCAGACTCAAGAAGAACTGCTCTTCCTACAGTACATAACATGAGGAGTATCCCTGATACAAAATAGATCAAACGAAAAGCACCATCGAAGTCCATTACGGGAATGAGTGCACCAAACAGGAGGAGTGTTATGATACCCAATGCGCTTCCCATACGAAACAAGGATAATGCCAGTCCACTATGCTCTTTTGGTATATTGTCCATTATGAATGCAGAAGCGCCTGCTTGAGCGAGGCCAAATATGGAGTAAATTGCAAGTGCTCCAATAATGAAAATAGGTTCATCAAAGATTCCT
>LRSK01000017.1 GCA_001563325.1 Candidatus Thorarchaeota archaeon SMTZ1-83 | reverse complement strand
AGGAAGGTAAGATAATAGCCCTCAGCATAACGGTCGTGATACTGCTCTGTGTCACAGCACTTGGCCCAGTCCAGTGTAGCGCTGCACTGGTCTGGTCAGAAGATTTCAACACAGTTCCGCTAGACTGGTATTTTTGGGGATGCGACGTTGACGAGGGATGGCTCAGGATGAACGGTAGTGAAGAAGTCCTTGGTGACCCGGCTTGCTTAGCAAACCGCAGTAGCAGTGTGACAGTGGGCACGTGGGAATTTGACTTGGTCGAACTCGGTTCGACATCTGGTTGGCTGGGTGTCTGGTTCATGGCCGACGGTTCGGACTTTGCGACGTCTAATTACTACGCTGTGCAACTCACGAGATCCTCGACTGCAACAGGATCAATCCCGGTATTTGGTCTATACAGGAACTTCGATGGAGCGAAGGTCAAGTTGGACTCTTATGACGGTCCCGAAGGCCCACTGGCCGCGCATCATATCGCGGTCACGCGGAACTCGGCAGGACGGATTAGAGTGTCCATAAATGAAACTCCGGCGATGGATGTCACTGATACAGAGATTGATGAGTCAACTTACTTCGTGTTTTGGGCAATCATTATGGACACAGCCTTAGACAACATATTCGTTTACGATGACCCTGGTGACGGAATCTCAGAATTAGTAATCCTCTTGGTTGTTGGTGGAGCGGTCATCATAGTAGCTGGGGCTGTCATCTGGAAACGTAAGAGGTAGTTACCAAAGATACATTGAGTGACGTGGACCCTTGCACCTCATGGCTTGACGCCAAATAGGGAGGATTCTCAGTCAGGGGGAATCCTCCTTCATCACTCCAGCTGTAAGTCTACTCCTGAGAATGTGTTTCTGTGAGGACAGAGTCAGTTGAAAGAGCGTGAACGGGAGAAGGAATCTCGAGAGAAGCGAAAGAGGGACTTCATTTCAAGATTCCACGAACTAGTCAAGGCCCCGATAGATCCTTCGAGCATCTACGAAACCGGTGAAACCATCAGTCTGGTGTGGAAGACGGAATGCATCGCAATCTCCCTTGTCCGGAGGCTAACGTTTCCAATTTCCTTATCGGTTCAAGTAGAAATCTTCATGCCAATTGTCCCAACTGAAGACATGGTCACAAGGGACACCGATTTGCCCTCCAAGGTGATAATACATATGGAATACTTACGATCATTGCTCGATGCTAGTTTCGACCTCCAAGTGATTGGAGAGGAATGTCTCTTGGTGGCTTCGAAGGACTTCAGAGAGATTCCGTCACCAGAGATTATCGATATGTTGCTGCCGCCGGAGTGCAACTTCCAGTAATCAAAGCACGCAAATTTGACTAGTTCTTTGAGAAATCCTTATTTCACTGCTAGCTTGTATTCTACAATTTGCCAGGATTCGCGGTGTTGACCTTGGACCCAACTAACAGGAGGATACTTGAGGAGCTAGGCAGGGACTGCCGGATTAGCTACAAGAATCTCGCAGATCGAGTCGGACTGTCCACGACTGCTGTGATAAAACGTGTCTCCTCACTCATTGAAGACGGGCATATCGTGAAGTTTGTGGTCTTACCTTCACAGGCCATGATTGGGTCATCGGGATTCGTCGCGTTGGTTCATACTGACGGAACCGAGGACGGGAAGGAGCTTGTCAACCTGATTGGGAGCAATCGAGGGGTCATCCAAGTATCAGAGCTGGTAAGCGCATCAGGAAGGTCCTATTTCGCCACTGGACAATATATTGGTTCAGAACGTCTGCAGGAGATTGGCAGGTTCTTACGGGGCCTAGACAGTGCAAAGGCTGTGGAGCTTCACACAACTACGCGAATGCTTGTTCCTCGTGGCGAAGAGATAGAACTCACGAAACATCAGCTGCTTGTGCTGCGAGCCCTGAGAAAGGATGCCCGGATGCAAGTGAAGGATATCGCAGATGACTCTGGGCTCTCCGTGAAACGTGTGCGCAAAGTACTCAGAGAGATTCGAGATAGTGGCGCGTTCCGTTTTACTGTCAGAGGAAGTCACACAATGTCCACGGGACTCGATATAGTTCTGAGAATCCAAGTTGATGAGAATGCTACGTCGAATCAGGAAGTATGGAACTGGTTGAAGGAGGAATTCCCTACGAAAGTCTTCGACATCTTCCAGTCGGCAACAGAACCTGTCCTGTTTACGTGGTTTGAACCTGACGACTTGAAAGAAGCCTATGGTATATGTGAAAGGGTGCGACAGATGTCATCCATAGACTCTGCAACTCCGCTTGTCTTCTTCTCCCACAAGAAGTTCCCATGGCTGGGAGAGTTGCTGTTGGACGAAATGATACAGGAAATAGAGTGATGTCAGGAACATATCAGGAAGGTTCTGGGTTTACGGTCTGAAAGTCTGGTGAGTCTACCATTTATACTGATTCCGTTTTGAAAACATCGAAGTTTAAGCTTCGGCTGATTCCGACCCTAGCTGAGCCATAGCTTCCAGATTACTATTACCGTTAACTGATATTGAACTATTGCACGTTCTTTGAACATAGGTTTTCAGTGAACCTAGGAAATGGAGGTGAAAAGCGAATGACTATCGGAAGAAAGACGACTGTTGCTTTGCTTGCACTATTGTTCATGGTAGCCCTAGTGTACGCAACACCAGTTGAGGCCAAGAAACCTCTCAGATGGCTAACCGCTTGCTCTGTCAATCTTCCGCCTTGGACTCCTGACAATCCGACATGGATTGGAGATGTCTATGCAGAAGACGGTGCTCATGGCGAGTTCTACTGGTTCAACACTGAAGCTGAGATCTACAAGAATGTGAATATGCAGAAGTTCTCTGGGATTTGGTGGGCTATTTGGGAAGATGGCTCCTATGTCGAAGGCACCCATGAAGGGTCGTTCACCTTCGCAATAAGCCAGTACACAATCAACGGCAGAGTCACAGTAGCAACAGGTCAGTTTTCGGATCTAGTAGGCCGGAAGATACACACAGTCGGCATAGTCGATTGGACAGGTGGACTCTACGGTATAGGGTACAGTGAGGGAGTATTCCAGATCAACTAGCTTAACCAGAGAGGATATGTTCTCCACATTCCTCGCCATTGAGGGGAGGGGTAGGGTCTTGCCTTGCACCTCCCTGACCCTTTTTCTTGTCACCAGGGATATCAGTACTAATAGAGAAGAGGCCCGAGATTGCATTTCGTATGATGCAGAGGGCCGCTTATGCAAAGTAGTATTCCTCGCGGAGGCAGACTGCGCAGTATAGATTTCGTGGGAGAACCCATGGAGATGGAGGTGATCCTGACGAACGCTACGTCGGAAGAGTCACCGCTTTCACAGCTTGAGCGGCTTGTCGCTATAGAGAAGTATCGGAAGGCACTGGAGGAGATCGAGATACTCCGAAAGAAGAATCTGAGTACAGGCGATCGGTTGAGAGTCAGTGTGTTAGAAAGCCAATGCCTCGTGGACCTGGGAGAGTTTCTGTTGGACGACATGATTGAGCCAATGGAGTGATATCAGGAACATATCAGGAAGGTTCTGGGTTCATGGTCTGAAAGCCTAGGGAAACTACCATTTCTACTGATTCCGTTCTGAAAACATCGAAGTTCAAGCATCGGCAGATTCCGACCATAGCAGAGCCGTAGCTTCCAGACTATTGTTACCGCTAACTGATATTCAACTAAAGCACGTTCTTTGAACATAGGTTTTCAGTGAACCTAGGAAATGGAGGTATCAAAAGGAATGAATGGAAATCCTTTGAGAAGTCTTGTGTGTTTAGGAATTCTGGTCCTGATGTGCTCTTTGGCGATCATCGCGGAACCATGTAGTGCCACTGAAGTGTGGTCAGAGGACTTCGACGGCGACTTCCCCCCGGATGGATGGGTCATCGATGCGAACACCATTGTCGTTGATGGCACTCTTCGTGGTAGCTATTCAACCGAGGTCCATCGACCATGCAATCTTACCAGCGGCACATGGAACTTCGACATGTTCGATATTGGGAATTGGATGATGGACCTTAGGCCAGGACTTTATGTGTACTTCATGAGTACGCATCCAGATACACACCCTCAGATGACCTACTGCCTTCGAATCACCCAAGGAACAACATCGGCTGGTCTGAAATACATCTATGCCATAACCAGGTTCAATGGTGAAGCAACAGTTACTCTCGCATCAGGTGATGGACTAGAGAGGCCATCCTTGAAAGGAACCCTGCACCATATCAGAATCACAAGGACGGCTGCCGGACAGATGAGTGTCTACGTCAATGAGACCCTGATGGTGGAGGCAACGGACAACGAAATCTCCACGTCGGAGTGTTTCAGGATACTCCTCGGGTACGACTATGCGATAGACAACATCGTCGTTGATGACGCACCACCAGGAATTCCGATGGAGTTGCTGGCTGTTGGTGCCGGTGCTGTCGCCATTGTTGTAGTTGTTGTTGTGGTTATGAAACGTCGTGGATGAGATATCACTCTGTGATGGTGAATGTAGGAGATTCAACCGTGAGATTCTCAGCGAAGCTGGGAGTAGCTTACTTGGGGCAGCTCCTCCCAGGCTTCATCTGTTCAAGGTCAGGCTGTGTATGAACAAGCCAGATGCAGGGGAGGATATAGTGATGGTTAACAAGGACCACCGAAGAAGTTTCCGCAATGGCGCTCGACCGGATTTTGTTTCCAGATTCCGGGAAGTGGCGAATTCACCAACCCCCTCTTCTGACGAAATGGAGTCTAGTCAGTGGATTTCGGTAGTGCTGAGAACTGACTGGGTGGAGATACTGCTCGTGCGTACTTCGGCAGACCCACATCACCTTTCAGTCGAGGTGGAAATCTCTACTCCAAACACTTCTTCTCTTGACGAACAAGCGCTGGCCACAAGGAAACTGCCCTTGGACATGATAGTTCACATGGAGTACCTGCTGAAACTTCTGGACGAAGGCTTTTCTCTAACAGTGATTGGAGAAGAGGGTCTCTGGCTAGCATCCAAGGATTTCTGCGGAACTCCTTCTTCTGAGATTCTTGATATCTTGGTCCCACCAACAGTGGTCTAGCACCCAGTGCTCGAATGGATAACAGAAGCAAAGGCTTTCGATTTATTGCACAGCCATCCATCGGAGCAACATATTTGAGTGAGACAACCACTCGTTACGCATCCTGCATGGGCGATGCATAGGGTACTCCGACTCAGTCATTCTAGGGGTCGAGATGATTATGGAAGATGAATGTTCACAATGGGAGCGACTAGCGGGCGAGTTCGTTGAAGAGGATAAGTTCAATCAGGCTGCTCATCAGTACAAACAGGCCGCCGCCTGCTATCTCGACCGGGTGATTGAGATGACGAGAAAAGCCGCAGAGTACTACCACATGTATGCGGAGGAAAAGGTGAGCGCCGACGATAGCAAAGGCGCAGCCAGAGCCTACTTCGATGCAGCTACCCAGTACAAGCAAGTCAGTGAATTCGACACCGCATTGACGCTTTTTGAGAATTCTGCTGAGCATGCATTGAATGAGGACTTAACTGAAACAGCTGCGCAGGCATATCTATGGGCTGCATTCTCATGTCACAAGCTCGGGAACAGAGACTACTTCCTGACATGTACAGAGAATATGGGCAACCTCTATGACAAGGCAGCTGAGAAGGCGGTCGAAGAAGGAAAGGCTCAGACCGCAGTTATTGATCTCTCGCTAGCAGCGATGGGCTTTGCTACGATAGAGAAAATGTCGGAAGCCAAGGACAGGATAGAGAAGGCCAGAAGGGCAATTGGCAAGACCAGAGGAGAATGGCTAGAAACCCTCGTTTCCTTTGTCGAATCTCTGTCCGAGAATCGTCTCGATGATGCCTCTGACCACTTGAAGGCGTTCAAAGGGCAGGACACTATCCAAGAGCTCATGGGTGCCTGTTTAGACATTAGAGAAGGAATCGACAAGCAACGCAGGAAGGAATGAACCGCTTTAGGCTACTCTGATTGTGGATGAATTCGTTGTTTCCTCGCCCTTGCGAGAACCCTCGGCTTTGACCGTCACTGTTTCATCTCCCAAGGCCATTCCCCGTACGAATAGCTGGAATCTCATTCTCTCCTTCGGTCCTATGAACTCAATGACCTTCTCGCTACCTCCAAGTGAGAGCTCAAGGCCCTCAGAGAGTTCCACCGTCATCTTGATGTTCTCAGCAGACCCTTCACCTTCGTTGATGAATGTCACGTCCAGAATGGCCTCATCACCCAGGCCGCAGGAGACTGTTTCGGGAGAGATCTCCACAGACAAGTCAGACGGCGGACGAGTGATTCTGAACTCGAGCGCGTTGCTCATTTTGTTTACGAGAACATTCTCTCCCTCAAGCGTGAGGCTGAAGGGGCCTACGGTACCGCTTCCACTGAGAACGGGGAGCACTTCCAGGAGCCAGGAATCCTGTTTGGCCACCTTCTGCTCGATGGTGGGCTCCTTCGTAAACTTGAGACTCGTCGATAGAGAGGTGCGATAGTTGACTACCCTTACGGGCGCAGGACACTTGTATCGCAACTCGAACTCCACTGGGGTCTTCGCCTGCACCTCGTCCTGAGCCCTTCCTGCCCACTCGACCACCACTTCTGTATCTCGGGCGATTTTGACAGATTCGGTTAGAAATGAGAAGAGCGCTTGTTCCGCTGGCCTCGGTTTCGCGGCGTTGATGGCGTTCTTCAGCATTTTGGCCGGCACATCACCCCCCTCGCAAAGGATATTCACGCTTAGACGAGCCAATTCAAGTGTCGGAACCTTGCCAATCGACATGCCTGAAATACGATGATCGAGTTTCCTGATCAGATTGACGCCTGTATCAAAGCTACGAGCCGCCAGATAAGCAAGAATCCCAACGGATGCAATCCGAGTTGATTCCTTCACCTTCTTCTGCCTGAAGAGATGATCAGATGCTTCAGAGTACAGACCACCGCCCTCGTCAAACCTTCCATCTCTTAGAAGAACGTCTGCAGCCTGAATCTTCATGCTGGCGGCCCTCTCATGGTCGTTGTTCTGAATGGCACAATAGGAGGACTCTCGAAAGTACTTCACTGCGAAATCTTCCTCATCAGCCTCCAGAAAGAGATGGGCAGCCTTCTCGTATTCTTGGCTGGCGTAGTCTGCGTATCCGTCCTCGAGTTCCTGTAGTGCTCTATCTATGTGCTTCTTCGCCTTTTTGACTGGGTCCTTCTTCAAGAATCGTGACATCAAGCTTGACCTCTGAGCATCCGTTAGGTTAGTAAAGAAATGTGCGTCCCTGCTTTATCGATTTCGGCGGACGTGTATGCACATGGTAGAGTCATTTCCCTACTGGATAGACCCCCTGAAGAACGAGTTTCCGGTTCTCATATCGGCTTGTGACCCGCACGAGGGGCAGTTTGCAGCGATCATCCAACAGAAGGTTGTGCGACCCGCAGGAGGAGGGCAAGCAGGTGACAGAGGGACTCTTCTTGTCGGGGAGCAGGAGATTCGATTCATTGACTCTGTGACCATCGATGAGAAGACAGCTCTCATCACTGAGAAACACATCCCTGCTGGATCGTCCGCGGTTCTCTTTGTCGACATGGAGTGGCGAAGAGCCATGATGAGAGCCCACACGGGTGAGCATCTGTTCGCGGCAGCCATTAAGAAGAAGAATGAAGGTGTCAAACTCGGCTACATCTGGATGGAGGACGACCGTGGGACTGTGGACTTCGAGGGAGTGGACCTAAGCCTTGAAACTCTCATTGAGGGCGAGAGTGATGTCCAAGGAATAATCACAGAAGGAATCGAAGTCAAGACGGAATTCGTGAAGGCGTCCGAATTGAGCTCAGAGATACGTGCTCGTGAGGGACTATCCGAAAAACATGATGTCATGAGAATCGTTGGAGTGGGTGGACATGATAGCTCCGCCTGTTCGGGCATTCATGTCATCAATACCCGGGATATCCAGGTCTTCAAAATCACAGACGTCAAGACCAACCCTGAGGGAGTTCGTGTCAGCTTCTTGACAGGTGGAAGAGCAATTGACGAAACAAGCAGGATCTACAATCTGGTCCTCTCCAGAAAGGATGAATATCCCTTCGAGTTGGAGCAGGTGGGCGCAGTGCTAGACAAGGCGAAGGGACTCTTGTCTGAGAAGAGGTCACTTTCTGAGAAAGTCATGAAGCTACTGACTGAGGGTCCATCTGTTGAGAACATAGGCGAAGTCAGTTTTCTCCACGAGTGGGTGCCAGGATTGGATTCGAAATCGATGAAGACTGTTCTCAAGAAGATGCCGATGGAGGGGCCGACTGCAGCTCTTCTTTTCTCCCCCGGAGAGAAGCCAACCTTCATTCTTTGGGTGAGTGAACTGAAACTGGAAGCAAAGGACTACGTCCAGCAGACTGTGGAAGGCCTGGGTGGAAGAGGAGGAGGCAGTAGGGAAGTATACACTGGTGGTTTTGGAGAATCAGAATCACCTGAGGAAATCTACGAAGCGTTGGTTGCTGGGATTCGCGAAACGCTAGAGAGATAGGATTGCCTGGTTATCCTATACAATCTACTTCGGCCG
>LRSK01000016.1 GCA_001563325.1 Candidatus Thorarchaeota archaeon SMTZ1-83 | reverse complement strand
CATTTCTAGACGCAGTTGCCATCGACACAAAGCGGGGCCAAGCAATTCTACAAGGGATGAAAGGCGGTGTTCTACAATGGCTGAGCAGATTCGCGGATGGAGAGCACTCACTTCTGGGCGCCCTTGAGTTCTTTGAAGAGTTCGGGGAAGGAATCTCAGACGAACTCCTAGTACACAAGGCAAGAACGCTACGCGACTATGGCAACTTACTCTATAGGACGGAAAGAATCTCGGAGGCAATAGAGATTATTCAGAAGTCTATAAGCATCTACAGGAAGCTGAACGACAAGACAATAGGTTTCCGTATCGAAGATATGGCACGAGCCGTTGCGTGGTTCGCTTGGTTTCTGATTGTTGTTAATAGACTAGAAGATGGCGAGAAGGCCTACAGAGAGGCGCGTGAACTCTTTGAGAAGTCCACACCTTCTGCGTCATACAATCCAATCAGTGGCATCACAACTGTACTACGTGGTATTGGCACAGCACTATTCTTCGCAGGTAAGGTATCAGAAGCGGAAGGAATCTTTCGAGAGGGTCTCGAAATCTATAGAGAGCTTGCCAATGATGGGGCAGCTGTCGACATTCGTCACTTGGCGGTCGGACTCTACAACTTCGGCGAAGTGCTGAGACTGACAAACAGACCATATGAGGCGGAAGAAGTACTCCGTGAGTCTATCTCCCTAGTTAGAAACTTGGTCAAGATAGACTCTGAAACGTATTTGAGTTTCCTCGTGTTTGCTATCAACCTCCTAGCACTACCGCTCAGACAGACTGGTAGATTCTCCGAGGCGGAGGAGGGATACCTAGAGGCACTTGCCATATCCAGAGAACTTGCCGAAGAGGCACCTGATGCATTCTCGTTCAGTGTTTCTTGGACCCTGCTTGATCTCGCTGTTCTTCTGAGGCTTACTGGAAGAATGTCTGAGGCCGAAGAGAACTGTCGCGAGGCTCTCAGAATCCACAGAAGACTTGCCGCAAGGTCTCCAGGCAAACACGACTCTATTCTGTCGTGGAATCTCAACAATCTCGCTGTCTTACTCAGGCAAACTGGTAGGGAATCGGAGGCCGAGGAAGCTTACCGAGAGGCACTCGATATCGCCTTGGAGATTGCCAGCGAAGCTCCAGAGGCTGTCTTCCTGACAGACATGCTGGCCACAATTCTTAGCAACATAGCTGTTCTTCTCAGGCAGACTGACAGAACCTCAGAAGCGGAAGAAACGCTTCTGGAGGCACTAGAGATAAGAAGACAACTTGCGCAGAAGTCTTCCGAGCTCTTTCTTCATCGTGTTGCCACTACGCTCAACAATCTTGGTGTCTTACTGGCCGAAACAGACAGACTGTCAGAGGCGGAGGATGCTCTACTAGAAGCATTAGAGCTACGCAGAGAGCTTTCCAAAGAGTCACCAGACCTATATCAACAGGGTGTTGAATCAACTCTAAACAATCTCGCTATGCTGTTCAAACGGACTGGACAATCATCTGAGGCAGATGATCTCTATTGCGAGGCAATCGAGATTGGTGAAGAACTGTTTCTTAAGGCACCAAGTGTCTATCGGCAGGGACTGGTAAGAGCCCTCTGCAACTATACACTTCTAGTGTCAGACGTAGATGACACGGGTGCTCTACAGAAGACTGTGACCAGACTGAAGAAGCTTGGTGTCGAGAGTCTGCCTGAGAGTGAGGAGTGGTCAGAGGAGGAAGAGGAAGAGACTAACGCTCCAGGGGCAGTCTGAAACACTCAGGAAATTCTCAACGCTCATCATCCCACCGACCCTCTATTGGCACTGTCTCAGCGGAGGGGACTCTCTTCTGTCTAGCTAAGTAATACAGAATGACACTGACTAGAGCCGGCCCCACCACCATCACGAGTATCAATACCAGAGCATTCTCAATAGTGTAAGGGGAAAATGGTGACGAAATAGACTGTATCACCATCAGCGACATCAGCACCGTGATAGAGGCGCAACAAAAAGAACACCCTCTATACATTACCTTGGAGGTCGCCTTCAGAGATTCCTCTGTAGCTATGGCCATTCGAATCCCACGATGGATTATCAAAACTTCTCAGATAGACCTTGTTACTGATAGACGAGACTGCGGCATGGTGACAAATCAAGAGTCTTAGATGTAAAGTCTACTTAACGTAAAGTGAACTTTACATCACAAACGAGCGTGGCCGGTTTGATTGTCAATAGAATCAGGGAACTCCGCGAACAGCGGATGGCACAGGCAGCAAATCCTGAGGTCTGGACACAGAAGGGCCTAGCAAATCGGTTGGGCGTCACTCGTCAGACCGTTGTTTCAATGGAGAAAGGTACCTACAACCCGTCGCTTATGTTGGCTTTCAAGCTAGCTCGAACGTTTCAGATGAGAATCGAGGAGATATTCAGTTATAGAGATGATTAGAATGAAACGTATTGTAGAAGCGGGGCTTAGTGTCGTAATAGTTATGCTCATTGTGTTTGCCATTACATGGATTCTGGGTTCAGACATCGTCAGTGGCCTTATAGGAGCTTTTGGAGGGATGATCGGAGGAGTACTTGGTGGCACCTATACACAGAGGTATCAAGATGAGAGATTTGGCCAGATTATGAACAAATCTGCGGGGATTGTCTTTGTATTCCTCATAATCACTCTCCCCGTAGCCGCGGCCGCAATAGTGTCCCTAGAAATGTTCACCTTGGCCCTTGTCGCGGGGCTAATCTTCATGGTATGGATGTCTTCTCTTGCCATCTTCTATCTATCATTGCTCTACTACTATAGGAAGTGAGTTGGGAAGAAGAGATGGTAGCAGGACAACGCTGTGCATATGTTCAACTGTAATCAATCACTCACGAAGCTGTATCCACGCTTGGGTTTCACTCGCACTAACCTCAATCCAATCGCCCGATTTGATGACTTTCGCTGGATCTAGTTCCGGTGTATCGACAATGGGAATGATGCAATCATAGAGTTTCTCGGCGATGATTGCTCCTATTACGAGAATCGGCTCTGTCTTCAGGTTCACAATCGCTGCCGGCGCAGTTCCACACCTGACTGATTCCAAGAGAATGGCTGACGTCGTGCTAGAGCCCTTTCCAGTGGGGAACACGAAGACCGTTCCAGCAACATTCTGACCCTTCAGTTCATGGTCCCTCTCCGTGATGATTCCAGTCTTGGGATCGAGTCCACCCCAGAAGCAGATGGGTTGAGATGTCACTAACGCGGTACCGCTTGCGGCACCTGGCAGCAGTGGGTTACATTTGATTCGGGACGATTTCACTCTTCTCAACCTCCGTTATTGCTCTGTGACACTCTCAATACACTGTACCTTGTCTAGGAAACTGACCCGAAAATCGCCGAGCCCGGGCGCATAATGCGCCATTTTCGCAGAATCAGTCACAATTGAACCCAATTCCCAAGCCGAAGTTGGAAAGAGAAGGAAACAAGTGTCACAGATGACCTTTGCACCAGTTTCAGCAATCTTCTCCAGTATTCCCGCTTTCTTTGCCGCCTGCTTGCCACACTTGTTTGTGAATATCCAGAGCTGTTTGTCTTCTGAAACGCGCTTGTTCTTGAGGAACTCTGCTGTTTCTATGAGTTCCTCAAGCGAATAATGCGGGCAACCAAGAATCGCAATCTCGGGATCCACTTCGTTTCGAGTTGTGAGGCTGGCTCTGGCCTCTCTGAGTTCATCTTTACCAAATACTAGCGTTTCTTGGGGGCTTTCTCCTCCAAATGCTTCATTGAAACTCCTAGCCTCAGGTGTAATCTCGGTCATGTGAAACAGCCCAATTGAGCCGGAAGTGGACACCGCAGCAGAGAAAGCCTTCAGTTGGTCTTTGGAAACGGACTTTGACACACCCTGCAGGACCGGAACGCGGGAGTCTGCTACCCCTCCCACATAGTAACCCAGAGCAGCATAATCGGCGGATGTGAACTGACGAGTGTCCAGATCCTCAAGCTTGAACAGAACACTGCCTCTTCGTTGGTCATCAAGATAGAGGCCAAATCTAGGCATCAAACCCGTAACTGCCGCACAAATGTCAACAAAATCCGCACATCTGATGGTTCTAGCACCTATCACTGAGTTGACAAAGGCTATGGCGTTGGACTCGCCCCAGGCGATATTCTGTCCGAATTTGACTAAACTGCCGCACTGATAGGGGGTGCATGTCCAAGTAGGGTTTGCCCCCATCGTCGAATGAGCTCGAGCAATTCTCAACTGCTTCTCGACACACTCATCCGAAACCTCAAACTCTGCGTGGTTCTCGAAGTCAATGGATGCGATGCAGAGCGTTGTGGGAACCTTGTAGGCGGCGCCTACCTCCACCATTTTCTCGACGAATTCCACTCCTGCGTCCGAAATCCCGTAATAGCTGGAGGCATCGACGTGAACATTCTCGATTCGTATCATCCTGTCGGCGTTGTACATCTCTCCTAGTTTCACAAGAACCGACATTGCGAGCTGTATTGCTTCGCCGTGCTCTCCCTGAAATGACTGCTCTTCTTCAGTTGTCAGGAACATACTGATCCTCCAGCGGACAACCCATTCACACTGATTATGATAAATGACTTGGATGGCTTTAGTCCTAAGTCTAATAATCGATGCGCAATTTCCAGTCGGTCTAGATCGTGGCCATGCAACTGCCGAGAATGAAGATAACTGTGGCAGGAAGATACAGCCCGGAGGAGGTCTTCGGACATGAGATAGTTCAGTCCTCGTCAGGCAAAGCGATACCGACCTGTCAGTTCTTCGAGGACGGGCAGGAGCTCATTCTCGAAAACAGCTTCAAGATGCCTGACGACTTCTGTGGGTGGGCTTGGCGGGATTTGACCGTTCGCTTGACCAAGTTTGATCTAATTGATGTGAATTCACCGGGGCCGAATGTGACGTGTGTCGCATGCGGCGACGGTGTGAGGCCGGTCATCTTTCGGCTAGAGAAGCTTCATGATTGCTTCTTCCTACGAAACACTCCCCAGAAGCCAATCGGCAAAGAAGTAGTCGCAGGCAGTTTCAGCCCGAAAGATGTTTCATGCAGTGCAGGGCGCTACCCACTTGGACTCTGACAAGCTTCTGAATTGGGACTACTGTGAAATCGGTTCCGTCTAGTATATTCCTCACACCTAACTCGACATACTCATCCAATTCCCGTTTGACTGCCATCAGTTCGTTCTTCATACTCGGATTGAGAGCTGCCGCCTCGTCACATAGTCTTGCCACCATTGCGGGTATGAGAAATGCATAGTATCTTGTGGCAGTCTTTGTATCAAAGGCTTGAGCAACCGTGGCCTTACCCTCATACATAGGATTGGTCTTGGCATGTTGAATCTGAGGTGCCATACGTTTCTCGTAGTTGTCAATTCCATCAGCCACTGAGGTGAAGATCTTGGAGCTGGAGTCGCAGTATCTCCTGATATGGTCAAATCTTTCCTTGGTGTATCTATACACCTCCATCCCAAACTCAATCTTGTCAAGAACCAGTGAGCGTCGGTCTTCGTCTGTGAGCGAGCTGTCCTCCAAGGCAGGATCGTAGAAGTAGGGCATCTCGCAGACCAAAGTGAATCCACGTTCATCTGTGAGGGTTTTCAAGTAGTCCGCAGAAGACGTTCCCCAGTTTATCAGCTCCTGGGGGTTCTCGACATCATTGTCTTCGAAGAAGTCGTATCTATCTTGGACCCCAATCATCTCAAAGAATCCTGGAGAGAACACATTGATGTAAGGACTTTCTGGCTCACCTTGATGCAACGGCAGACCCTCACTCTTCACAAGCTCCCCAAGGTCTGGAAAGACTTCCCTGATCTCATGAGTCAGATAGAAGTAGACTCCGCAAAAGCCCGCATTGTGAAGGCTGTACATGAAATCTGGTTTGACCTCCTCTATGATGGACATCAGAGCCCGCGTTTCAGGAGGCGGATCGCTGAATGAGAGCCTCTTGTACTCTACGGGAAATGTCCATTCCATTTGTTCGCAAGATGCAGGTCTATAGAAGTTCTTTGCATATTTCACAGGGTCAAACTCACCCTTGAACCAGCCCTCATTGAGAACTACACCGTCTGGATCTATTGCCTTGACCAGATACCAAGTGAACCCAATCTCTCTAACGAAATCCGGATTCTCTGCAAGATACCTGGAGAGGAACTCAACCGTCATGCTCCCAATTGGTTCGTTGGGATGTGGAAAGGCAAAGACGAGTGCATTACGTTCTCCTTTGCCTATCTTCAAGCATAAGATTGGCCTCCCCTCTCTAGACTCTCCTATTCTCTTTAAGGAAACCTCAGAGAACTCATCTGCAAGCTCCTTGCTAGAGGCATCAAGCTCTTCTACAGTCATGAACTCCCTGTACTTTGGAACTGCATCCAGAATCTCATCGATACTCAATTGTCGCCTCTCCAGACAGCGGCCTTCTGTGTCTGGAGATATCAACCATCCTTATATCTTCGGAGATTCAAGTTGATTGAGAAGGGCGACAATGGAAAGAGAAGGGGGTTCGAGCCTCAACTCCTGAAGGCAATATTCGAACAGAATCGGAACTCATTCGTCCTCTGTTTCATAGGTGGGGCAAAGTAGCTGGAGGCATCGACGTGAACATTCTAGATCCGTATCATCCTGTCGGCTCCGTACATCTCCCCTAGCTTGACCAAGACGGACATCGCTAGTTGCACAGCTTCGCCATTCTCTCCCTGAAGTGACTGCTCTTCTTTAGTTGTAAGGAACATCCTGATTCTCCAGCGGACAATCCGTTCACATTGACTATGATAAATGACTTGGATGGCTTGAATCCTAAGTCTAATAATCCGTGTAGAATTCACATTCGGTTTAGATGGTGTCCATGCAATTACCAAGAATGAAGATTACCGTTGTAAGAAGGTACAGCCCGGAAGAAGTCTTCGGACATGAAATAGTCCAGTCATCATCAGGCAAAGCGATACCAACCTGCCAATTCTTCGAAGAGGGGCAGGAGTTCATTGCCGAAAACAGTTTCAAGATGCCTGAAGGCTTCTGTGGGTGGGCTTGGAGGGACTTGACTGTCCGACTAACCAAGTTTGACCTAATCGACATGGATTGGCCTGGACCAAACGTGACATACGTGGCATGTGGCGACGGTGTGAGGCCGGTCATTTTCAAACTAGAGAAACTCGAAGATTGAACTTGGCCATGTAATACATCACACGCAGCAATGAAGGAAGAAGTCGCAGCAGGTGGTCCGACCAGGAAACTTTGTCATTCCTTTCCTCGTCGTCTGAGAACCATCAATACAATCACAATGACTGCTGTACCTCCAATCCCTATTCCTAGGATGAGCATCATCGTCGGGTCAATACCAATCTGCGTATCGGTTGTGGTCTGAGATGTTGTTGTCGTCGTAGCAGTTGTTCCGGTTGTTGTAGTTGTGGTTGTAGTGGCAGGTGTTACCTCAACGAGAATGGCAGCCCAAAGCGTGTGCCCGTGGACGTCGCTGACATACACTCTTAGACCGTATACTCCGGGCTGGAGAATACCGATAGTACGAAGTTGCCCGGTCCAGTCAATCGTGAAATGAACTGTGTCGTCGACCCACCACTCTGCTATGCCTGATGGGTCGGTCGCATCAAAATCACAGACGAAACTCGTGCCTGATACCACTGTCTGATTCTGCGGTGTTTCGACCCAGACCGGTGTTCTTGTGTCGAACACAGTCACCGCAAAGGTCGTGTTGATGGCGTTATCCGATGTGTCATTCACCCATACCTGTACTCCGTAGACTCCGACCGGGATGATGCCCTTTGTTGTCACTATTCCCTCATTGCTTATGGTGAGATGAACAGTATCGTTAAGCCACCAACTGCTCAGACCTACATTGTCTGTGGCGTTCAGGTCATAGTGAAGACTCTCTCCACACTCAAGGCTCTGGTCCGTCGCTGGTTCTGACCAGGTCGGAGAAACCAAGTCCTCCACAATCACAGTGAAGATTCCTAAGAGGACATGGCCGAATGTATCATTTACATGAACCATGCAGACGACCGGCCCTAGTGGCAAGACCGTGGCGTTGGTGACAACCCCTCCCTGATCAATGTCGAAGTTGACTGTGTTGGTAAGCCACCAGTGATCCGCGCCTCCATATATCGTAGCATTGAGATCATATCTGAAAGGCTCACCGATCTCAGTCGCTACGGTTTGAAATGACTCGTCCCAAGCCATCATAGGACGATTAGGCGGGAGCATCAGTGGATGGGGGTCTGTGCCTCCTGGGAATCCATGGGACGTGTCACCAATGCAATCAAGATTGACATCAACCCCTGCATAGTCCGACCAGTGGTTGTAATCGAAGACAGTACTGCCCTCAAAATCTGCGGCATTCGCAATGGAGTTGTTCACAAAGGCATTCCATAGAACGGTGTGGTCACCATAGGTATCACTATCGATGTAGATGCCATGAGAATTGCCATTGCAGGTATTGTTAGACACGGTTGCAGTATGGGCCGCCCAGTCGAGACGAATGCCAATACCGGTGTTGTTGATACACGTGTTGTTGACCGCAATAACGGAAGCGGAATCTTCAATGTGGATGCCA
>LRSK01000015.1 GCA_001563325.1 Candidatus Thorarchaeota archaeon SMTZ1-83 | reverse complement strand
ACCTGAAGACCAAGGCATTGACTCCAACAGACTCGGAGATATGATGGATTACATCCGTGTCAATGATGTTGACATCGACTCAGTCCTAGTTGTGAGACACGGCCACCTGGTCTTTGAAGAGTATCTCAGCTCGCTCTACACCGCTGACACAAAGCATTCAATTCACTCCTGCACTAAGAGCTTCACGTCGGCCCTGATGGGAATAGCGATCCAAGAGGGGCTTATTGGGAGTGTTGACGACAAGATGATCGACTACTTCCCGAATCGTACCATCGCCAATCTCGACAGCCGGAAACAAAGCATCACTATAGAGCATCTCCTAACCATGACATCAGGTCTAGAATGGGATGAATGGACTCTGCCTTACGGCGAGTATGGAAATGACGTCACGGACATGTTTCAAAGCAGTGATGCGATACAGTACGTTCTCGACCGCCCGATGGCATATCATCCTGGGGAGTCCTGGACCTACAACTCGGGTGGTTCGCATCTTCTTGGAGCGATAGTTGCCATCACCTCAGGACAGACGCTGTATGAATTCGCATTTGAGCATCTCTTTGAACCGCTCGGGATATCGGATTACGATGTGCATTGGTCCACGGACCAGAATGGGTACTACGCTGCAGGTGGAGGCCTTTCAATGCGACCACAAGACATGGCCAAGTTCGGGTATCTCTTCCTGAAAAATGGCACCTGGGACGATGAGCAGATTCTGTCCGCGGAGTGGGTTGAGAAGTCAACCCAGACCAGTTTCATATTCAATGAGTACAGTGGATATGGATACCAATGGTGGACAAACCCAACTGACGTGGCAAATGTGTATTCTGCTCAAGGATATGCGGGTCAGTTCATCTTTGCAGTACCGAGTTTCGACATGGTTGTTGTGTTCACATCCAGCGTGCCGGCCTATGAGCTATATCCTCAAACAGCAATGTTGTTCGAGTACATTATCCCAGCCGCCATTGACGGGACCGCTTCAACAGTTTCAACTATTGACTCGGTCACACTGTCGTTATTAATAGTAATCCCAGTACCCGCTCTACTTGCAGGAGCGTACTGGAACATGAAACTGAAGCAAGTGCCCAGAAGAGGGTCCTCAGACAAATACAGAAGGAGGGACTAGGGACAATGTTCATCCTCGAATTGACGAGTTTCCAAGCAATCCTGCTCGCTTTTGCGTTGCCAATCCTATTGGTGTCTTTGTTTGTGCTTCTTTATCCCTCACTCAAGAACGGAACCGGGAGCAGAATTCGAAGATACCTATCCTATACCATCGTGGGACCGAACATCGGCCCTCTCAATCCTCAGAAGGAAGACTCTCCGGATGGATACAGAGAGTATCTGAGAAGACAGCTCAAACTCAGGCTGTATCTCGTGTACCTGGCTATTGGTCTATTCGTTTTAGGCAGCTTTGTAGCTGAGTTCTATCATGTCATGAGCGACCTTTCATTGCACGTAAGCCAAGGCAGTACTGGAATTGCTAGGACTTGGAGCAGTGTTGCGTTCTTGAACCTCTTCGACGCAGGGTGGGTGGGTTCGTTGCCGTGGTATGGAGCAATACCTCTTCCGCCCGCTAATGCGCCAGTCTTCCATGATCCGTGGAGCTGGGTCTTCTTCACAGACACAATAACTGACAACCCGGTCTTCTTTGAATCTCGCGTTCAAGGGATGCTTCTAATGTCAGCCATTGTTGGCTTGGTCTTCTTGCTGCCACTTGGATTCCGTACAGTGCGAGAGTCCTTTGTCCCATCGCTCTTCTACTTGACCACGTCCATGCTCATGACTTCGAGAGCCATCCTTGGCTTGTTCGCGCAGGGTTTGAGTCTCGGACTTGGTGGCTCCATCCAGTATGGCATCATGGTAGTCACAGGAGTCAACTTCCCGGGTCTGGATTTACTTCAGCTGGTTGCTGTAGTAATGCCCATCATACTAGCCCTGTATGCCATCTTCCTGTTCGTAGGAAGGAGAATCTGGCAGATTCACTATCCAAGCGATCACCAGTCAAGAAGATGGTTCGCACTCTATGTTAGTATCAGTTATTGGCTAAGTCTTCTGCTGACGATAGTGATGGCATGAAGGAGATGATGTTCGTGTCCTCCACCTTGATTCCTTCAAGTTTCACAGTCATGAAAAGAAGACTTAGGTTGGCACCTAGTACTATTGTCAGCGCAGCTCCTCCAGAGGTGATGTGATGCAAGTTGTCAACTTCACTGCACGCCTTCTTCTACCTCTGCAATCACATCACCGGTCCTCAGACGTGGGAGCGCGCTGACACCCTCTTGGCGCATCTCCGATGTAGCAGCCGGTTTCCGAACTGACTACTTCGGGAATTGTCTCAAAACTCGTCTGAGAGTAGCCCTTACTGAGCCACCAAGTTCACGCCAATTGATATCCATTTGTGACTACTCCATTCGTGGTGTAAGTAATTGGCATTGGCAAAGAAGAACAACAAGCACGTCAAAGATTGGCCTGAACAGTACAATCGATTCAAGGCTGGTGTAAGGACAGAACTGTATCGAGTCTCCTTTCGGAGGTAGACTCCGGGTTGTTTCCTTCCAGTCGGGAACGATATCTCCTCCTTCACAGGCCGTGCAGACTGCACGGCCGCCCCTCTTTTTGAACTGCAGTTTCTCTCAATTACTGAGCACCTGAGCTAGACTCATTGGCTGCTCTCAAGAATTCAAGTACACTTATGTCAGAGGTAGAGGCAAGCTACCACAAGGCATTGTGGGCCATAGCTATCTCACCTCCAGAATCTGGGGTCCTGGCGCCTTGGTCCTTAGAATCGTGGGGATGCGAGTCCAAGTTGCAAAGGAGAAGAACGCAATGTTAGGGTCAAGAAAATGGCTCCTCCTGAATCAAAAACCCACCAGGCTGCCTTCAGATCACCTCTGACTGAGACCTATGGTCTCACTTTGTACTGGGGAGATGTAGTAAATAATAGCTGGCATCCCCGCATTGTTTCAGCAACTGGCGGTTCAGACTCAAGATTCTCGCCGACATACTAGTTATATCAGGAACTGAGTCACATAACACAATGCCGGGCAATCGGACTGATCTTCATATTCACTCGGATTTCTCTGACGGTCACGCATCCGTGGAGAATATCATCAGGCATGCTTCCGGTATGCGATTGGACATCATTGCCATAGTTGATCATTTTTGGCCCTCGCTTGGCTCTAGAAAAGGAGGAATCGGACTCATTGAAGAGCGACGAAGGCTGCTAGATAATATCACCGATCATTATCCGAAACTGAAGGTCCTTGAGGGAGCTGAAGTGGACATTATGTCCGACGGAACCTTGGCTCCCGTGGCGGGAGGGCTCGACCAGTTCAATCTCGTAATCGGTTCAGTTCACTGGGGCTCGGATTCGTTCCTATGGTCGTCAGCAGTGGCAAAAGCTGCAGCGACACAGAGCTTTGACATTCTCGGTCATTGGGATGGATATCTCACTTCGTTCCGGAAACAGCACGGAGAAAAGGTTGCCAAGGCCTTGGCGGACAACGAAGTTGCAGTAGAACTGAGCCTGAGGTATGAACCAGTCTTTGAGGGCTTCCTGGAGATGGCACGAAACTATGGATGCAAGTTCACCTTGGGAAGTGACTCACATGGTCTTAGTACCATAGGGAAACTACATGAACTATCACAGTTGGCTGAAGCGCTTGATTTACCTCTGCTTGAGGTTCCGTGAACACGTTTCTCTTGACACAATCCTTTTCAGTGGGTTGAAGGACCGAACGCTAAGTGGTGACTATCGTATGACTGACGATGAGCGATTGCTCTTTCCATCTGAGGAGTGGCTTGCAAAATACAGGGAAATCCTTAACGCCAGCAAGGCGTACGAAGATGCAGCCCATGATTGGGAAGGCGACTTCGTATTTGAGATTGAGGCCGATGAGACTCTGGACGAAACTGTCCGATTCTACATGGATTTATGGCATGGAAAGTGCCGGGGTGCCAGAATGGCAGGGCCGGATGAGGTAGCCGAGTTCACGTACTCAGGCCCGGCGAAGAACTGGAGACTCCTCTTTGCCAAGAAGATTGATCCAATCAAAGGACTCATGCAGAGGAAATTCAGGCTGGGCAAGGGCAATGACATGGGGAAGATAATGCGCTACACGAAAGCTGCGGCAGAACTCGTTGAAGCCACTACCAAAGTACCTACAAGGTTCCCAGACGAATAGTCTTGCATGCGCTTCAGAGGGGCTCATGAGTCAGACCGTATCCCACAGACCATAAAGCATTCCTGCTACCGCCTAGGAGCTCCCTCGCAACAATCAAATCTGATACTCCTCGTTACAACTTAGGGCTCGCACTTCCGCCAAAGAAACCAGATGACAGACTTAAATCGACGTTGGAGTAAGCGGTTCGATATGGCACTCGTCAGAACAGAGATTTGTGACATAATCGGAATCAAGCATCCAATACTGCAAGGAGGCATGGGCCCGTATAAGACAGAGGACCTTGCCGCTGCTGTTTCGAACGCGGGAGCTCTTGGCATGATTAGTAGCATAGGAATGGCGGCAACCTTGTTACCTGAGGCCGCACCTGTTGATGCGGTCAGGATGTTTGGTACTGACCCTCCGGCTGTGATTCTTCAGAAATCGATTGAGGCTGTGACAAAGAGTGTCAGGGGAAAGAAAGGGGTATTCGGTGTGAATATTCCTGTCGCTGCTGAGTTCATTCTTGCCTCTCAGATGTTTGCAGAACAGGTACTAGAATCACGAAAGAGCAATTCAGATATTGAAAGATCACTTCGTGTTGTCGTCACATCAGCCGGGAATCCTACGCCGTGGGCAGAATTGAAGAAACAAGGACTGATCTGGATTCACGTGGTTCCTTCGGTCTACCATGCGAAGAAGGCAGAGAAAGCAGGAGCCGACATCATCGTGGCCTCGGGTCATGAAGGAGGAGCTCACGTTTCCTGGGACCCTGTTCACTCCATGGTTCTGGTTCCAGCCGTGACAAAGGCTGTGGAGCCACCGGTGGTAGCGGCAGGAGGGTTCTGCGATGGTGCAACCTTTGCGGCTGCGTTGTGCCTTGGTGCAAAGGGAATTCAGATGGGCACGAGATTCATAGCAACGAAGGAAGCAGAGTTCGAACCGATCTGGAAACAGGCAATCATTGAAAGAGAGGAGCGACAGACGCTCGTGGCAAGAGGTCTCTTTGGTCCGATGAGATTCCTTAGGAACAGGAGAGCCGAGGAGATTGTCGAACGGACTCTTCAGGACCTTCCTCGGTTCTATCTTGGGGAGCCTCTGGACTCAAACGAGGAAATCCTCAGACTGGAAAGAACTGGATTCGACGACCTCATCGATTCAAAGGCAGACACAGCATTGATGTTTGGTGGAGAGGTATCTGGAAGAATCGATGACCTCCCAAGCGTGCAGGATGTTATCGACAGTATTGTGAAAGAGGCCTCTGAGATAGTTGACGCTCTCCCTCGCAGCGTGCTCTCAGAGTAGTAGGACGGCACAAATAAGAGGGTGTTCACAGTCTGTCTGATTGTTTCGCGTACTAGTTAGACGACTTGCGATTAGGTGAGGTCAGATGTCATGGCAGTTCGACATACCAAGAGTAATCTTTGGTCAGGATTCGATAGAGGAGTTGGAGCTTCTAGATGGTGAGAGTGCCTTCATAATCACGGATCCTGTGATAAACAAGCTGGGTATTGTGGATAGGGTAACTCAGATACTTGCCGACAATCAATGGAGTGTGGCGGTCTGGGACTGTGCAGAACCGGACCCACGGATATCAACTGTCCGTCAGGCGGCAGAAGGCCTCAGGAGCTTCGGTGCCGATACCATTATTGCCATTGGAGGGGGCAGTGTCATGGACACAGCAAAGGCCGCATGGGTGCTCTATGCCAAGTCTGACATGGACTTGACCGCCCTCACACCGTTTGATGAGCTTGGAGTAAAAAAGAAGGCAAAGCTCGTATGCATTCCTACGACCGCAGGTACAGGCTCAGAGGTGACCAGGGCCATTGTGATTCGAGAGGACGAAACTGGACGCAAGTTTGGGACACTAAACCCTGAGTTGACTCCTGATATTGCAATCTTGGAACCTATGTTCGTGAAGGACCTTCCGAAGAACCTCACCGCATACACGGGCATGGATGCACTGACTCACGCTGTAGAAGGATACGTATCATCTTGGAAGAACGACATCTCAGATGGATGCTCAATGAAGGCCGTCAAGATGGTTTTTGAGTGGCTTCCCAAGTCAGTCGATGATCCTGAAGATCTCGAAGCTAGAGAGAAGATGCTTGTTGCAGCCACTCTAGCAGGGATGGCATTTGGTAACGCTCAAGCCGCTCTTGCACATTCACTGGGCCACAGTATGGGCTCTGTACTCAGACTCCAGCATGGCCTTTCCGTGGGAATGGCTCTTCCATATACAATCGAATACAGCTGCAGGGGAGAACCGGAAGCAGCCCGGAATTACGCCGAGCTTGCCAGTCTAATAGGTATCTCTGGAAAGAGGCACGAACATGTTTCGAGAAAGTTTGCTCAGGCCATACGTGAACTAATGGAGAGGATTGGGAGCCCTACAAACATGAAGGCTGCCAAAGTCACCAAGAAGGCGTTCAAGGCCAGTATTGACAAGCTTGTACAGTACGCGATGATGGATGCCGCCATATCGATGAATCCTCGAAACACGGACTCGGGGATAATACGGAGAATATACGAATACATGTTTGAAGGCACTCCAATCGATTTCTGACGGAATGAGGACAATGCATGGCTACCGCGGTAGAATACTCAGAGTAGACTTGAGCTCGGGTGAGATTTCGGAAATACCCATCGATCCCAAGATGGCTCGTCAATTCATAGGTGGCGCCGGACTAGCGGCACGCATTCTGTATGATATGGTAAATGCTGCTACAGACCCACTTGGTCCTGAGAACCCATTGCTTTTCCTAACAGGCCCCTTCTCCGGAACGATGGTCCCGACAGGAAGTAAGACTTCAGTGTGCTCTAGGTCCCCATTGACTGGACTGTGGGCTCACAGCACGGTCGGAGGTCATCTTGGTGCTGACATCAAGTTCGCGGGATATGATGGCATCCTTCTCCAAGGCGCCGCTGACAGGCCGGTCTATCTATTCGTTGACAACTCAAATGTCGAAGTCAGAGGTGCAGAACACGTTTGGGGGAAGAATACAGAGGACACCTGGGAACTGCTGAAAAAGGAAACTGGGCTACGTCAACCGGGAGTGGCCAGAATAGGAATAGCCGGAGAAAATCAAGTGAAATTCGCTAACATCATTGTGGACCACTATAGGGCAGCCGGACGTGCTGGACTAGGGGCCGTGATGGGCTCCAAGAGATTGAAGGCTATCGTTGTACATGGCACTGACAGAAAGGTCCCTGTAGCGGATGCCGCAATGCTTCAGCAGTACGCAAAGGAAACAACTGATTATGCAATGGATGACCCCACAGTCCTGATGTATACCGAGCTGGGTACTGCAGGTTATACGGATATGGCGAGCGGGATGTACGGCTCTCTTCCGGCAGGATACTATACAGTCCCGGACTTCGATTCATATAATCTGAGCGGGACCACCGTTCGTGAGACAATACTTGTCGGGAAATCCGCTTGCTATAGATGCCCCTTTGCCTGCGGCAGGGTAATAGAAGTGAAGGAAGGAAAGTATGCAACAGGAAAATTCGCAGGGCCTGAGTATGAAGTTACGGGGTCATGGGGTTCTCTCCTTCTAAATGATAACCTAGAAGCCTTGGCGTTTGCAAATAAGCAACTGGCCCTTCTTGGCCTTGACACGATTACTAGCGGAAATACAATAGCTTTCGCGTACTATCTCTACAATGAGGGGAAGATATCCTCTGATGATCTCGATGGACTAAGTCCGAAGTGGGGTGAAATCGACTCAGCACTGACTATGTTGGACAAGATTGCACGACGAGAAGGCGTGGGGGATTTGTTAGGGGAAGGTTCGAGGGCGTTTGGAGCAAAGTTCGGAGTTGAGAATCTGGCGGCTCAAGTCAACGGCCTAGAACTACCAATGCATGATCCGAGAGGCTTCTCAGGGCTGGCTGCGGGTTACGCCACATCTCCACGTGGTGCGTGCCATATGACTGCAGACATGTATACGGTACAAATGGGTCAGATCAATGAGTCTCTTGGCATTGAAAGCAACCACAGATTTGACAACGAGGCGGAGATAACTGCCAGACATCAGAACTGGAGGTGTCTGACAAACTCAGCGCTCATATGCAACTTCTTTCCCTTGATTGTTGAGCAGCTGACAGAGTTGCTGAAGCTGGTGACGGGGTGGGACTTCACTGTAGAGGAGCTTGCGCTCACCGGCGAGCGAATCTTCACGATGATGCGGCTGTTCAACCTCAAGCTTGGGTATGATGTCAATAACGAGAAGCTGCCAGAGATTGTCTTGAGGGGAGCAGCTAGACACATGGTACAAGTTTCGAGTGTGGAGCCGGAAAACGGGGAAACCCTCCAAGAAGAAGATTGAAACACTTGGTCTTGGAGGGTTGTAGCTGATGATTATAAGCTCTTGATATCCTCCAGAATGGATTTCAGTAGGTCATAGAGGACTCCTACATCATCAATCTTCAGCTTCTCATCTGGTGTGTGTGCGTTCTTGAGGCTTGGACCTATTGACACAATCTGGATACCAGGTATCTTTGCTCCCACAATTCCACACTCGAGTCCTGCGTGTATGGCCTCGACGGCAACTCTTCTGCCAAGCTCTCTCTCGTAGTGTTCCTTCACAAACCGCAGGAATGGGCTATTTGGGTCAGGCGCCCAGCCTGGATAGGTCGGTCTCATTGTAACCTCCCAGCTTCCAAGCCGTCCAAGGTCTGCAAGCGACCGCCGAAATGCCTCCAGTTCATCATCTCTATTTCCTCTTGGAGACAGATGTATGGTGATAGCATCGTTGCTGGTATTGATGATTGCTAGGTTGTTGGAGGTT
>LRSK01000014.1 GCA_001563325.1 Candidatus Thorarchaeota archaeon SMTZ1-83 | reverse complement strand
CATAACAACTGAATCGGGATCCTTGTCCAGCACAACTGCCAGGAGACCATTCGCATACAGATGTCGCTTCTCAGGCTGAAACGCCAAGCTCTCTATCGGCTCTACCCCTCTCACAGAGAGAGGTCGAACTGCCACATAGAACGTGATTAGGGCATCCTTCAGTGAGTTGTTCTTTACCAGTATTTCGTTGTAGATGTACTCATGTTCACCGTTGCATGAGTGGTAGATTAGGCGCGTGAACTCCACCGGACTCCGCACGTGTTTCCATTCAAGGACTTGGTCTTCTGGGGATATCAGTACTAGCCTGGGACCATCGCTATCTGCGAGAGCAGGAAATACTATCTCTGACCCATTTTGAACCCAGAAGTCAAGAGAACCACACTCCGGCAACACTGTCAACAGCCCTGATGGATCGGCCACTCCATACTTCTTGGTTCCAACTCCTCCGACAAATGTCCAGTTTCTATTGGTATCATTGGCGAATCCAGTCTCATCAATGGGTTGTTTCTGGGACTTCTTAATCGCCCATTGGGGCAACATCCATTGCTCTGCAGGTGAGTAAACGCGCCCGTTCAGACCTGAGCGGAGAAGCTTCGCTGCCTCTGTTGCAGGGATGCCTTGGTCGTCTGTGAGAGATACTCGGTTGTAGCCAGCAACTCTTCTTAGCCGTTCAAGGCACGTATCATCAAGGCACTCCTGCATTAGCGAGTTCACCGTACTAGTAGCGCTGCCACTTAGATACAGAGATGCTGGCCGTGTGAGGCTATTAATCTATCATGTAGATGTTGATTCTTGCCTCTCTAGCGAGTATAGATACCCAACCCTTAATAGCACACTTTTGACGATTTGAACGAAAACTGCAGAATGAGCATGTCTGGCACTCCTCCCCACAATAAGCTAGAGAGGGATGTGAAATGGCGGAGGTACTAACAAAACCATCGCGTCGCATTAGGAATATGGTGGCGAAGGAACTCCGTCTCATAATCAAGGACAAGGTGGCATTGTTCCTAATCTTCTTCTTGCCAGCAGCTCTCATCGGCATGCTCTGGTATGTCACAGACGTCAGCGAGATGGGTGACTTAGACCTAGGAGGTGGTGGAGGCTTTGGAGGAGGTGGTTCAGCCAATGAAACTCAAACTGGAGGGGGGATAGTTCTTGGTATAATAGATCGTGACACGACCAGGACTTACGAAGGAGAGGATCTCTCTGAGAACTTCACGGCGTTCCTAGAGCAAATCGCGGGCGAACTAATAGAATACGAAAGCGAAGAGGACGCCTTCAACGACCTCTACAACATGCAAATCGATGGGTTTGTGATCATTCCGGACGGATTCGAAGCAAACCTCACGATAAACAAGCCAACCTACATTGAGATGCATGTCGATGCGACAGACCTGCTGGGCCAAAGTAGCGTGATGGGTACCGTGCAGGCGAGCATCATCATTTTCAGGGCCTCGAAACTCTGGATTAGATCAGAAGTATTTCCGTCAATGATAATTGAGTTTACACCTGAAGGAGGTTACCTCATCACAACCTTCGGGGGGTTCATCGTAGTATTCTCCTCGTATCTTGGAATAGCGATGACTTCTGCTCAATCAATCGTAGGTGACATACCGCTTCGCAGAATGCTCCTAACCCCGACTAATAGACTTGAAGTAATAGTTGCAAAGGTACTTGGTTACGTCATCATCGGGTTCTTCCAATCCCTTCTCCTAATATCTCTCTGGGTGTTGGCCTTTGACCTGAATCTGAACACGGGCTTTGAATCCTTGATTATCATCATGAGTCTTACGTCTCTGACCGGTTCTACAACGGGCATTCTAATCTCTGCGATTGCAGGTACGAGACTGCAGGCAAACCAGATGTTTCTCTTTGTGATGTTTGCGACCATCATCTTGTCGGGTTTCTTCATAGATGTTGGAGTGCTCAACGACATATTGCCCATGAATCTGGGGTTGGACCTACTTGTGGCCACGGCGTTCAAGGGACTGAGCCTGCTAGATGTCTGGAGCTCGATTCTGACACTTCTTGCATTCTCTGTAATTGCTGTATTGTCTGCCAGTTTCATCTTCTCGAAGAAGCCAACTCTGGACTGAGGTGAGGACTACTATGGAAAGAATTGATGCTGAACCCCCACGGCCCGAAGGCGTCCCTCCCTTTGTTGAGGAGGGCTACTTCTCAGGAGCACGACTTGGTGACGCAATAGACTGGTGTCTTGCCAGAAACGATCGTGAGCTCCATTGTGATGTCCAAGGAGCCTTGACGTCTACAGGAAGAGAGGTGAAATTCAAGGGACGAATACTCAAGGTGAAAAAGGGAGTACTGACAAGACGCATCGTAGTGTATGTTGAGGAGGACCTGCGCAGGACTAGAAGAGGCGACTTAGAAATGGTCCTCACAGTAGGTGGAGAAGGGGCGTCTCAGGAGGATGTGGCTGCCACTGAGATTACTCTTCAGAACTACCTGAAGAGGAACCTCTCTGAAGACCTCTACTATGACGGAGGAGACTTGCAGCAGGCAGTGAAGGAGCTAGTCAGGATTAGAAGCGAGCAGAGCATTTGCACCGTGTGGGGAAAGAGAGCGTCAGACAGACTCCCCATAATGATTACCGGGACTGTTGTGGGCTTTTCAACCCAGGCGCTTCAACCTCAAAGGGGAACTATCCTTCCGGAGGGATTCTTAGAGGTGCGCGTTGAGCCTGAAGGTGTAGTCGGCGATCCGAAGATATACCTCGTGGCACAACCGCAGTTGCTCTTAGGACCAAGATCAAATCCGAATCTCACTATCATAGCAGATAAGGTCTATATTCAGCCCTACGCCTGGAAGGAAGCCCCTGCCTACCGAGATGTCTTGGAAACAAGGAATCTCACTGTCAAGCTGAAGTCAGGCCAGAAGCTAATCGAGAATGTCACATTCTCTGTTCAAGAAGGGGAAATGTTGGCGATCATCGGAGAGTCTGGCGCAGGCAAATCTACGACGGTCAAGGCCTTGATTGGAGACATTCCTAGTACAGGTGTTGCGAGAATCGCCGGCATAGACTCGAGACAGACCACCAAAGTCCGTCACTTCTTCGGTTATTGTCCTCAAGATCTCTCATTCATGTACGAAACCTTCACTCCTTTGGAGAATATCATAGCGTTTGGAAAACAGTATGACATACCTGAGTGGCAGTTGATCCAGAGAGGAAAGTCGCTCTTGAGAGACTTTGGGATACTGGAAAAAGGTAACAATGCCACAAAGGAACTTAGTGGCGGAGAGCAGCGAAGAACTTCCATTAGTGTTGCCATGGCACACATGCCGAAGGTACTGCTGATGGATGAGCCAACCAGTGGACTAGACCCTGACAATAGAACCGAGCTTTGGCAGTATCTCAACTACATAAATCAGGAATACGGTACATCGATAATCGTGATCACTCACTATCCCATAGAATCCGAGTTCTGTGACAAAGTCGCGGTCTTCATGAGAGGAAAGAGTCTGGTGTCCTTTGGGACTCCGCAAAGACTGAAAGAGTCGATGCCAAACAGCGGATTCGCTGTGGGCGTAGTTCTCGAAGAGGTTGACCCCCGTGCCCGAACCACTCTGGAGAGTGTCAAGGGAGTTAGGTTTGTTCTACAGCGCGGTGAGCTTCTTAAAGTGTACACAGACGAGGCTCTAGAGGTCATTGCAGAGAGATGCGTGACAGCGCTAAGGGAGAAGCGGATTCCTGTCAAGATTGTGAAGACAAAAGCACTGAGCGACATGGTTGACTACTACATTGCAATTACAAGAGGATTGATTCAAGGATCGCTAGAGAAGTGATGGCATGGCCAGATTCGGACGACGAGAAACACAACATTGGAGCAGATTCCTCGCCTCCTTTCTCGTGGCGCTTATGGTAGTGAGTTCTATCGCTGGAGTTTCCCCTGTTGGATCTGATGCCGATTCAGGGTACAACCCAGCCAGCAAAATCGATAATTCTCTTCTCGACCGAACTGACTCTGAAGAAACGTTGGATTTGTTAGTTTCTTATGATACGGCGGCCAGTGAGTTCAAAGCTCGCAACGCAATCGCTATGGCTGACAGAACCGCCGAGATTGTAGACACATATTATGAACTGAACATGCTGCGTGTGAGTCTGATAGGCAAGGCGATCTCAAAACTGGCGGAAGAGGACTTCATCACAGCAGTCTGGTCAAATGAAGTACAAGAGATCTCTGAAACACACTCGCTCTCCACATCGTCTTTCAGCGCCGATGAATATGCTTCTCCAGTTGATACGATTGGTGCCAGAAACCTATGGGAACAAGGATACAATGGCACAGGCGTTGTCATTGCGGTGCTTGATACAGGGATTGACACTGGTCACGAAGATGTCAACAAGGTCAATGCATACGCCTCTTTTGTAGAGGCAGACACACTACCAACTGACATAATTGGTCATGGGACCTATGCAGCCTCTATCGCTGCAGGGACAGGCAACCTGTCAAGTGGCCTCTATGCGGGAATAGCCCCAGGTGCAACTCTGCTCTCAGCGAAGGTGACACTTGGCGGACTCTTCGCAGCTCCCAGCTGGATTGTCTCTGGAATAGAGTGGGCATGCAGTCGGGGCGCCGACATCATACTTCTTCCATTCAACACCTTTGGTGCTCCCGGGGATGCAGTGACACTTGCAGTGAAGGAGGCCACAGAGAAAGGTGTGTTAGTCGTGGCCGCCTCAGGAGATGACGGCCCGGACTATTTGACAATAATGTCACCAGGAGGCTCAGCAGAGGCTCTGACTGTTGGAGCATACGACACTCAGAAGCAAGAGATTCCAGACTTCTCTGGACGTGGACCGTCTCTCTCATTTCTGACAAAGCCCGATCTTGTTGCTCCAGGAGTGGGAATCGTGGGAGCAAAGATTGGGGCGGGCCTGAGCGGATTGGGTTTCGGCGACCTGGACCTGGGAGGTCTCGGGGACATCTCCGGATTGCTTGGTGGAGGACTACTCGGGGAAACTGTGGATGAGAACTACACCGTTTCTGATACGACAACAGCCTCTGCAGCAATCGTTGCTGGAGCAGCTGCAATCCTGCTACAGGCATTTGACAGGGCAACTCCGCTAGTCCTTTCGAACGTTTTGAGAGATACGGCCACTCCAATTGGGTACGGGGCAAACGACGGGGGCGCTGGTTTGCTGAATCTGCCTGCGGCGTTTCAGTATCTCCTCAATCAACAGACTCCCATCGAACCACACAACAGGACTACAGGGACTCCTCTACTGGCTCTTGGCATTGTCGCTGCATCAGGGAAAGACGCCTCAACCATCTTACTGATGAGCAGCTATGGTACAACTGTGGCAGGACTTGACACACGCCCCAGTCAGGAGCCCAGCATGCACATAATGATGGGCATGTTCGCGCTTAGGTGGGGAAACAGAAGTCCCACGAATCTGATGGAGTTTGATGTCAAGAGTGAGATGCATCAAGTGGCCTTAGGTGCTGGAGATTATGGCTACTCGCGTTATGTTGGTGTCCTCTCATTTGAGGATGAAATCTATGTCACATTGGTAGTAGAGGCCTACAACCTTACTGAGTATTCGGACCAGCCGCTTACAGCCTTCAGAGTGACACCATATGTCCTAAACCTGGGACACGCCCCTGTAGAGAATGTTAGTCTTTTCCTTTCGTACAGTCTTGACATATTTGGGGATGGAGAAGATGACCATGGAAAATACGATCTCAACAGTGAAGAGATATTCGCATATGGCGTGAACGAAGACCTGGACAGCTTCTACTTCGGTCTGAACTCTAGCATTTCGCTGAGTGCATTCGAGATTGGTAACTCGTCGGACATCTCCTCACATGTTTCGGATGACAATCTGACTGGCTCAACCACTTTCGACGGTTCAGTTGGATTGGCCATGAAATGGGACTTCGGCGTTCTGCCCCTCAATGAACCAGCCAACGTGACAATTGCCATGGGCTTCGCTGAGAACAGGACAGTACTTGGTGCATCAATCGATGCCATGTGGGACTTAGACCCAACCACAACTGGTGCACCGGAAGACGACCTCATAGTCGTAGAGGCAGAGATACCGCGAATTGCCGAGATGGGTGAAACTTACGAATCAAGAGCAGTGGTGATGAATATCGGGTGGAACACTAGTGATGTAACTGGAGCCATGCTGATCATTCACGGTGAGGATGATGGTGATTCACTGTACGGCAGAGTATTCTCCTACGACCGTGTGAAACCCTTCCAAGCATCCGTCATGAACGCCGAGTGGAGTCCTGAGAAGATGGGTATCAGCACTGTCTATTGGGTCACGGCAGGAAACATCGATGACGCACTGTCGCTCTCTACTGGTTCCCTACTGGCTCCTACGCTTGACTTGAGTGCGATTCTTGGATTACTTGACAACTTCATTATGCGAGACCTGTTTGTAGTTACACCCATTCCCTCGACGTCAGTCTATCCCAAGCAGATTCCATTTGCGCCATTTGATATTCGATTTCCAGCCGACTTTGGGCTCTATACTTTCATGTTGTCTTCAAACGTACCGTTGGGGAATCTCACTGTCCAGAAGCACGGCAATGCAAGTGATTGGGGGAACGTGACTCTGTCGAGCGTTCAGAGCGTTGAAGGATACTACAACTTCTCGCTGTTCCTTCTAGCACCCCCAATCATGATGGACGGCTATCGCCATTGTGACTATGTTATTGTGACAGAGCAGGGATGGACGTATAATATCACACTGGATAGGGTGATTGAATACCCCAGAGCAATGCTCCTTCTCGACACCTCCCACGGGGGAGGACTTAGTTTCATGGGAGACCTAGGGGATCTTGGTGGGGGGCTTGGAGAAGACATTGGAGGAGGCGGAGGCTTCCCGATTGCTCTGGCGCAGGATTCAGAAGAAGGACCCACATTGGAGGGAGGTTTCAGTCTAGGAAATCTTGGCGATCTCAGTGCTTTGACCGGCCTACTTGATGTATTTCGGATGACTACCTTCTCCGGACTCTCAGATCTCAAGAAGTCAATGGCAAACAGAGGGCTCGACCTCGTTGAAACTCCAGGCATGCCTCTAAACAAAGACCTGCTTACACAGTTTTCTGCTGTGCTGATGTTTGGGCCTTCTGAAGAGTTCAATAGCACAGATATCGAAATCATGAGAGACTATACCGCTGGAGGTGGCAAGCTCATCATATTCGGAGACCACGATGACCGGGCGAATACCACAGTCATCAATGGTCTTCTGGCATCCTACGGCTATTCAATGCAAGGTAAACACACTGAAGACAACACAACGGACATCGTGACAAGCTCTCTGTTGGGTGCTAGTGTCGAATCACTCTGGCTTGGAGAGGGCACGTACATTCTGGAGAACCAGTCCCTGGCGTGTGCGTTCTTGGATGGAAAGCCCGTTGTCTTGCTTGACCGCACCAAGCCTGAGCTTGCTCTCTTCGGCTCCTCAAGGATTTTCATGAACAAGAACCTTGTCAAGTGTAACAACAGCATTCTCTTGGATAACCTGAACGACTACCTTCTTTTAAACACCCTAACTGGAGTCGCATCTCTCTCAGAGGATAGAACAGCCTATCAGACAGGAATCAGCGTATATCTGAATCTGGAAGTCATAGACTACTACAGTCAGCCTGTGAATGACCTCTTCGTAGCGATCGTGTTTGAACTACCGAACGGTTCGCTAGCTTTCTTCATTGCCGGCTTTGTTGAGAATGGGCTCTATTCATCCCAGTTCATTCCAGCATACTGGAACTCGTCTGGCAGAATCAATGCCATATTCATCATGCTTGGTAATGAGGACTATGCCACAGCATATGCCAGTGTCAGCTTTGATCTCTATTTGCCAGACGTCACGACGACGACCACAGGTCCAGATATCGGGTTGACAATGGCTCAGATAGCTCTTATGTCCTCGGTCGGCATCTTTGGCGGCCTCATTGTTGGACTAATGTCGTACAGGTCGCGAAGAAGGAAGAGGCTGAGAATCGTTGATATTGACACACAGCTTGTCAGGGAGATAGACAATACATTGAACACTCTGCTGGCAGCCTTCACACAAATAGAATACCTCATTCAGCGTGAGGACCTTGACCGCATTCAGAAAGTGGAGGCTCTCAGGGGACTCATGGTAACACTAGAGGAGGGCCGCAAGATGTTCGAGAAGATTAGCGACAAGGTGGGAGGTGTCTGAAGTGACCGATGCGGATCGACGGCCTGAACGGGAGATTGCCATAAAGGACCTGAAAGTCGCGTTCGGTGACTTCTACGCGCTCAAAGGAGTGTCGTTCTTCGCGAACAAGAAGGAGTTCCTGGGAATAATAGGTGCGTCCGGTGCCGGCAAAACGACTGTCCTCCGAGTGCTCACAGGACAAATCAGCCCCTCAGATGGAGAGGCGTTCGTTGGAGGATACGATGTCACAAAGGAGAGAATGCTCATCAGTCTGCTCGTGGGATACGTACCCCAACTTGAGCATCTGAGTCTTTACTATGACTTCACTCCACTTCAGAACGCTCAGTTCTTCGGAAGACTCTTCGGCCTCAGACCGAAGGAGATTGAACAGCGAGCACGTGAAGTCCTCACGATACTTGGATTTGATGAAGAGCTTATTACCAAGCAGGTGAAGAAGCTCTCAGGTGGAGAGAGGAAGAGGGTCTCCATTTGTCTTGGGATGATTCACGATCCACCGGTGCTGCTTCTGGATGAGCCAACGACTGGACTCGATGCCCACCTGCGCCATGAAACCCTCAACTACTTGAAAGAGTTGAATTTCGAGCTCGGTACTACAATGGTGATTATCTCACATGACCTAGAGATTGTGGACTACTGTACTAGGGTGTGTCTACTGGAACACGGATTGGTAAGCCAGTTTGGCACTCCTGAAGAACTGATTTCTACACTACCTGGAAGGGGTGAGAGCATACGAGTTGTCCTGCCCGTCATGTCCAGGGAGATTGTGAACCGAGTTGAGAGTGCACCCGGAGTCAAGTATACTGCGATGTCGGGGCGAAACGCGATGAAGCTGTTCATCGATGACCCCGCAGATCAGATTCTGCCGCTTATAAGGGCATTCAACGAGAGGAAGGTACCATTCGAAGAGATATCTCTGGTTGAGGCCGATTTCTTTGACTACTTCCAGGTCAAGCCTTGGAAGACAAATCAATCAGGAGAGAGTATAACATGAAATCATACCAGCTTATCTTGGCGCTGTTGTTTGTCTGCATTCTGGTAGGGCTCCAGACGGTAGCCGGAGATCCGTCTATGCAACCAACTGGGATGTTACCAGAGCAAGACTCCGCTTCACTTGCAGACCTGACACCGTTTGATACAGCTATGGTGTGGTCGGAGAACCTTGAATCACAGGTGCTTGACGTTTCAGTGGCAGACTTTGATGGCGACACTCGTGATGAGGTGGCGGCAATCACACAGAATGGCACGCTGGTTCTCTACAATGAGGATGGCACTCTTCAGTGGAGTCTGGACCTTGGAGCAAATGTCTTTGCCATCAGCTCTATGGCTGGGAATCTAGGTCCCGCCGTAGAGATTCTTGTTGGGACAGAAGATGGCTTTCAGGTCATAGCCTATGACCAGACAGTGATGACGAGCGTAGTTCTTGGGAATGCTGTCCGTACAGTAGTGGGTGCAGACTTGGACGGAGACCTCGTTGACGAGATTGTGCTTGGAGCCGATGACAACCGTGCCTACGCATACGATGTGGACTCTTCGCAGCGATGGAACTACACCAGCAATAGTCCGGTGCGAGTAGTGCTAGGAGAGGATCTGGACGATGACGGCAGCTATGAAGTACTTGCGGGTTCCCAGGCAGGCAGATTCTCGCTAATTGAGAGTAATGGTGGAGTCGTCTTTGAGGTGGCTGATATCTATACGATAACAGCCGTCGGTGCTGAGAACCTGACGGGAGGAGCACAACTTGAAGTCGTCTTCGGTAACGCCAATGGTGACTTTCGGGCATACTCGTACGGGGGGATTTCCTTGTACAACATCAGTCTGGACGACCGAATTCACTCCATTGCCACAGGGAACCTGGTTTCAGGCGGCTGGCCGGAGCTCGCAATTGGGACCTCAGGGAATGGACTTCATGTTTTCAATTCCACTGGTCACTTATTGTGGAACAAGACTCTTGGCGGCGTGGTTTCCGCAGTGGAACTGGCCTACGTAGGACCACTGACAGACAATCAGATTCTTTCAGGCGATAATGGAGGGACTATTTCCCTCTTTAACTCCTCAGGCCGCTTGATTTCGCAGACCGGAGTCATTGGGTTTGCAGGAGTACTCCAAGTGGGCGATCTGGACAATGATGGACAGAATGAGTTCTGCGTAGGGTCAAACACAGGACTGCTAGCAGTCTTCGGCCTCGATACCGATAGTGACGCATTGGCTGATGCTCGAGAGAGGCTGATAGAGGGCACGGCATTTGACAATCCTGACTCAGATGGTGATAGGCTTGATGACGGACAGGAGATTCTGGATTACGGAACAGACCCGCTTTCGACGGACTCGGACCTCGATAGACTTTCGGATTTCGCAGAGGTAATGTCTCACGGAACAGACCCGAATAATCCTGATAGTGATTCCGACTTGCTGACAGACTGGCAGGAAGTATACTTGGGCACCAATCCTAACGAAGCCGACTCGGATCGAGATTCGCTTACCGACTATGAAGAGAACAACATCACTCTGACTGACCCTCTCGAAGCTGATTCAGATGACAATGATATCAATGATGGTCAGGATGATAATGATGGAGACGGTCTTTCTAACATCCAGGAGGTCAGACTCACCAAGACTGATCCCAATGAGGTAGATACAGACAACAACGGCATACAAGACTTCTATGACGACGAGGATTCCGACAACTTGGCAAACTGGAAGGAGATCTCGGTAGGCTCGAATCCGCTCGACGCCGACTCTGATGACGACGGTCTCTTGGATGGCCCCGAGGTGAAGATCTGGAAGTCTTCTCCGACCGATACTGACACAGATGATGATTCGCTGACGGACTGGGAGGAGGTAGTGATAGTCCGTTCATCTCCCATAAAGTCTGATACTGATGACGATTCTCTCAGCGACTATGCAGAGTTTGTGACATATGGAACGAATGTTACCAACAGTGATTCAGACTATGATACTCTGAATGACTTTGCGGAGATTAATACATACAACACAGACCCACTGAACAGTGATTCTGATGCTGACGGTCTGAGTGATGGAGAAGAGGTGAAGACCCACAAGACAGACCCAAATGCAGCAGATACGGACCTAGACCTACTATCGGACTTTGATGAGGTTTTCACTCACCACACGAATGCAACACGAAGCGACACTGACGGTGACACGATTGATGATGGTCGGGAGATACTGGTCTATGGAACTAATGCCACCTTAGTGGACACAGACTTTGATGGCATCAAGGATCCAGATGAAATCAAGTATCTCAGTGCAGGTTTCAACGCCACGAATCCTAACACCTTCGATGCGGTCGTCAACGACTATGATTGGGATTTAGACGTTGACAATTTGACAAATGGCGACGAGATCTATCTCACCCGGACAAACCCAAACAACATCGATACCGACGGGGACACCATAACCGATGATCTGGAAGATCTTGACCTTGATGACTTGACGAATTATGTTGAATTGTACGTTTCAAACACACACCCAAGAAGACCAGACACTGACGGCGAGGGATTGAAGGATGGGGATGAGTACATCGTCCTTGGCACTAATCCCAATGATAAGGACTCCAATGACAACTCGATAAGTGACTACGATGAAGACTTCGACAGCGACCGTCTTCCCAACGGGATTGAACTCTACGTCACCTCGACTGACCCGCTCAATTCCCACACTTACGGTGGAGTGCGTGATGACGAATATGATAGTGATACGGATTCGCTAAGTAATTGGTTCGAGGTCTTCATGACACAGACCGACCCGCTCTACAATGACACTGACGATGATGGAATCTTTGATTGGGAGGAGGACCTCGATGATGATGATTTGACCAATCTTGCGGAGTCACAATTCGACTGCGACCCTCTGAATCCAGATTCCGACAGTGACCTCTTGACTGATGGAGAAGAGGTATACGATACTCACACCAATCCAAATGACAACGACGACGACGATGATGGAATCATTGACGGTAACGATGACGAAGACCAGGACGGTCTGACCAATCTGCAGGAAATCCGGACCTATGGTACAAATGTGACTCTTTGGGACACTGATGATGATCGGCTCAGGGATGGACTGGAGATTCAATTGGGTCTAAACGCTACGAATCCAGACACTGATAATGATGGTCTCTACGACGGTTGGGAAGACATCAACTCAAATGGGATGTATGAACCACTACTCGGAGAAAAAGGCGAGGACGTGGATGCCGATGGCATCATCGACCCATGGGAAACAAGTCCACTTGTCGCCGACTCGGATGAGGATAATCTTGATGATGGTGATGAATACATATTCGGTACGAATCCCCTCAAGGCCGACACGGACCAAGATCTCCTTCTGGACGGAGATGAAGTACTAGAATACTCAACTAATCCCCTTCTTAACGATACAGACGGCGACTTGCTGGATGACTACACAGAAGTCGAACTCACCCTGACAGATCCAAATCTAGTAATGACGAATGGAACACACAGCGACTATGTTGTTGACTCAGACTATGATGGCCTATCAAATGGGGACGAAATCTACATCTATGACACAAATCCAGGTGACTTCGACTCTGACAATGACAATATCGGAGATGGAGCAGAGGTCAGCATCCATGGTTCGAATCCGCTGAAACAGGATTCAGATGGAGACGGTCTGTCTGATTTTGACGAATTGAACTACGGGACCAATATGACGGCCCAAGACACAGATGGCGACGGAATGGACGACTTTGTAGAGATTGAGGTGATTGGCACCAATGCTACTAGATGGAGCACCTACCTCAATGGGACTTCGGACTTCAATTTGGACCACGATGCAGACGGATTGGTGGATGGGCTTGAAATCTACGGATATCATTCCAATGCCACGAACAATGACAGTGATGGCGATATGCTTCTAGACGGCATCGAGGTCAACATGGCGGGCTCATCACCGACCGATCAAGACACTGACAACGACGGTGTTTCAGACTACCTTGAGTATATGGTATATAACACTGACACCACGGGGTCAGACTCTGACTCCGATGCCCTCTCTGACTATTACGAAATCTACGTCTCATTGACGTCTCCGATGCAGTGGGACTCAGATGGTGATCAGCTCTCCGATGGCGCTGAGGTGAACGACTATGGTACTGATCCCAACTCATGGGACACAGATAGAGACCTCATAAGTGACAAGAAAGAGCTAGAGCTCGGGACGTCTCCTAATCTCAATGATACTGACTCCGACGGCCTATCCGATTGGGAAGAGTGGCAGGTCTATGGAACAGACCCAATTGAACCGGACATAGACGGAGACGGTCTGTTTGACAAGGAAGAGATAGACGAAGGAACGGACCCAGAGAATGCAGACTCCGATTTCGATTCGCTTACTGACTACGATGAGTTGTACATCTACAGTACATCTCCTCTCAATCCAGACACTGATGAGGACAATATTGCAGATAGCGACGAGGTGCTCAATAGTGGCACCGATCCGAATCTTGCGGACTCAGATGGAGATACGATTCCAGACGACCTAGATGACATCGACGCTGATGGTTTGACCAACTTCGACGAGATTTATCAATATGAAACCAACTGCACCATGTTCGATACCGATGGCGATATGCTTGGAGATGGCTATGAAATACTGACAAGCGACACAAACCCGCTGAAGAGTGACTCTGATTCGGACTCTCTCAGCGACTGGGATGAGATATTTCGCTACTCTAGCAATCCCAACCGTAAAGACTCAGACGGTGACCACTTGGTAGATGGCGAGGAAGCACTGACTTGGCACACTTTGCTGAACAGCTCTGACTCAGATTCCGACATGGTCACTGACTATGATGAGATTAAGGTGTTCGAAACCAACCCACTTGATGCCGATACTGACGACGATATGCTAACTGATGGAGAGGAACTCTACGTCTACAATACGGACCCCCTAGAAGAAGATTCTGATTCGGATGCACTCTTGGACTCTCAAGAAGTGATACTGGGAACCAATCCACGAAAGAAAGACTCTGATTCTGACGGCCTTACCGATTTCCAAGAGAACAACCAGACTCTTACGAATCCGCTTCTGTACAGCACGAAAGGTGACGGAACCTCTGATTCGGACTGGGACATGGACGACGACCTCCTCACCAACAAGCAAGAACTTACCTTGACAAAGACCAATCCGCAAGTAACAGACACCGACTCTGACGGTAAGATTGACGGCAATGACGACGAGGACCGAGATATTCTTACAAACTACCAAGAATGCTTCTTGACAAAGACTGATCCTAGAAAAAGAGACAGCGACGGTGACATGATTTCAGACTTCAACGACGATGAAGATGGTGAAGGGCTCACAAATGGCGAAGAGATTGCCCTTGGCACGAATCCGTTGAAGGTCGATACTGATGGCGACCTTCTAGACGACTGGGAAGAGGTCGAGGAGTACTTCACAGATCCTCTTCTAAAAGACTCAGACGGGGACCTGCTTGAAGATGCTGAAGAGGTATTGGACTATGGGTCGAATCCCTTGTTGAATGATACAGATCTAGACCTGCTGAGTGACTATGAGGAAGTGAGATTCACGGGCACGAATCCCACTATGAACATGACTCACGCAGGTATACTTGATTCACTGTGGGATAGTGACGGTGATACCATAAACAACATCGATGAGCTCAGAATCTACGGAACCTTGGCGAATGACCCCGACTCAGACAACGACGATATTGAAGACGGTGATGAGATTGCCTTGGGAACTGACCCCCTCAACAGAGACACAGACTCGGACACAATCATGGACGGAGCGGAGTTGCTCATACACGGCACGTCACCTCTAACCAACGACACAGACTCTGACTTGCTTCTTGACTATGAAGAGATTTTCATATACGGCACTTCGGGTAACAACTCCGATACTGATTCTGATCTCCTCAGCGACTACGATGAGGTTATGGTATACGGTTCAGATCCGACCAATGCCGATGTCGACCTCGACTTCGTGAATGATTACGATGAGATTCTCGTCTATTTCACAAACCCATGGCTTGATGACACTGACAACGATACACTGGCAGATGGACTCGAGATATTCCAGCTGGGCAGTGATCCCACTACAAACGACACAGACGGAGACCTCCTGTCCGATGATCTGGAACACTTCAAGTACGGCACTGATTTGAAGAGTGTGGACACAGATTCTGATGGTTGGACAGACTATGAGGAGGTAGCTATCTATGGTTCCTCACCGACTCAGGCAGACACTGATGGAGACTCCTTGCCAGACCCAATGGATTTCAACCCAAGAACCCATTGGCTGATTCCGATGGGAGGTCTATTCATCTTGGCACTGGTGAGCGTCGTCATCTTCAGGCGTGTTAGGAGCACATACAAGAGGGAGTACGTCACAAGGGCCGAACCTGCTAGTCCCGGATTAGAGCCCGGAATGGATGTGGTTGTTGAGTACAAGATCCGTGATGGAAAGGTCGTCTTTGGAGTAGCTGTTCGCAACGACTCCAGAAGTCCGATGAGTAACGTGCAGGTTGTCTTAGGAATTCCTGATCTCACTGAAACCATCAAGAGTGAGAGTGTAGGAACTGTGGAACCGGGCGACTTGGCTGTTGCGATGGTAGAATTCGAGCTTCAGCCTGGTGCCGAGGGTGAACTCGTCGGCATGGTTGAGTACGACGCGGCTGATGGTGAACATCGAATCGTGAATCTCAAGCCAGTCAAGATAGTGGCCTAATATCCCCAAAGTTAATCTGGCTGAATCTTCGTGTAATGGAGTCCTCGATTCCAAGGCACCTCGCCTGTTACGCAGCTTATTAAAGTGGCCCCGAAACAATAGTCCCAGGGTTATAGGAGAACTATGGCATGGAGCCGGAAGACCTGATCGGTGCGATCGAAGAGAAACTGATAAACGTGGGCGTCCCGAACGAGATCGACCCAGAGCTCATCCGTCCGAGAGGGCTCCTTTCCGTGCATCGAAAGGAATTGAACGAGCTTGAAACCTTGCTTGTGAACGCAATTGAAGTCTTGAAGGGAGATCCTCGCCTTGCTGGGGTCCTCCGGGCACTGGCTGACCTCCATCTCTCAGAGGGAGTATATGGCAAGGCAATAATACAGTACGAGATTTGTCTGAGTCTGAACAGCGAACAGGTCGGCGCATGGGTTCACATGGGTCTAGCCTATCTAATGGCAGGCGCTGCAAAAGACGCCGTGAGTTGTTTCGGTAGCGCCCTAGCAATTGACAGCGAGAATATTCGAGCGCTGATTTACATGTCCATGGCCCAGTTGGAATTGGAGGAGTACGAGAAGGCGCTGAAGAGCGTCGAAACGGCCCTGAAGCTCAACCCACGTCATCCCAGAGCATTGATGGCTAAGGGGTTTTACTTCAAGAAAAGAGGGAAGAGAGAGGGGGCGATTACGTGGTTCAACAAGGCCATTGAGAGCGAAGGGGAGTTCATTCCTGCCCTCATGGAATTGGGGGCACTGTATCTTGAAACCGAGAAATACGAAGACGCAAACCAAGCACTCGTAAGAGTACTCAAGAGAGATCCGGAGCAACCCTATGCGATTTCAATGATGGGCGACGTGGCTTTTGCACAGAAGGACTACAATCAGGCTCTCTTCTACTATGACAAGGCCGTTAGTGTCAAGTTTGATGACGCGAACCTCTGGATTCGGAAGGGCGATGTTCATAGGATAATGAAGTCTTACAAGCAGTCTCAGAATGCCTACCAGAAGGCAATCAACGCAGACCCCGAGAACATCGAGGCATGGGCAAAGAATGGGGACATCCACCTTCTCATGGATGACGATAATACTGCGTTGGAGTACTTCAACACCGCCCTAGCCCTAAAACCGGACAACGCGGAGGTCGCTCACCGCAGAGGTCTTGTCTATATCTCCCAGGAGAGATATGACGAGGCACTCGTGGACTTCGATGCCGCGTTTTCAGTTGAGCCAAGCAACCCTGAACATCTGTATCACAGAGCACTCTGTCTCGAGAAGCTGGACCGATTTCCCGAGGCGCGTCGCACTTGGCAGATAGCAGCTTCACTCTTTGAGCAGGAAGGCAACGAAGTAAAGGCTGCTGAATGCAACGCCAAGGCAAAGCGAATTGGCAAGAACGAGTTAGTGTCATCTAGGAGCCATTGACTTCAGTCAATCTTCTCAGGCATATACTTCAATCGAATCATGGTTTCTGGGTCCGAGGTTAGCACTAAGTAAGCGACGATTGTGGTCTTCTCACCGGGGTCCAGTTCGCGCCAGTCACTAATGGTAACTAACTGAGCATTCTCTGACAAGGTACGAAGCTCAAGGATATCTCTCGTTTTGCATGCCACTGAAACCCCTAGCGCCTGACCTGACGTGGGCTCTTCATATACCACCCAGTTATCTTCAGGGTCAACAGCAACCTCAGTCTCATCGTTCGTTGGTTGATGAAAGATTCGTTTGCCGTTGATGACTGTGTGTACATTGCTCACTTCCTTCCCACCAAGGCGCGGGACACCGGCGAAGCCAAGGGAGAATCTCTTCCATTCTGTGCTTCTGTTCTCAGCCGATATCTCTGCACGGAGAATTGGCACACCTGGAAGAATCATGTAGCTGGCTCGAAAATACAGCTCTTTCAGACCAGGACTATGACAGAACTCGGAAGTGACCTCAAACCCTTTCCATGGGCTCACATCCTTCTCAGACAGCCTCCACCTCTCTTTCGGCAGGGAACTCTCCCAGTCCCAGACCCCCCAGCCAGCAGCGATTGGGATGAGTCCGGTAAAGAAGCGGTCCCACCATATGAAAGGTTCAGCTCTTGGGAAAGTGTCGTAGAAGACACTTCTCTGATTCTCAGGGCCGAACTTCACAAGACTGCCAGCGTAGCCTGCAGAAACGGACATAGTGACACCACCGGCACCTAGCGTGTGGAGGTCCATACCTTCAACATCCGTGGACTCACGCACTGCATCGCACCCCGAGTCGTAAGTCACGAACGTCAGCGGAATGATGGCATTTCGCTTGTTGAACTGGAGTCGCACTTCACCACTCTTGTGGAGCCAACCATCACTCTTGGCGACGGAAATGGAAACCGGAACTATGAACGGGTTTCCTAGCATGATGTCACTCGCTTCAAAGTGCGCTTCCTTCTTACCATCCACAAGAAGCCCTTCAGGCATCTGCAGAACAATGGATGTCGAAACTGGATTCCCATGCGCAATCCTAAGACACAGCTCCATCTTGTTGTCCCTCCTTGAGTCCACAAGCACTGGGGTGCCAGTCGGAGAAGAGATGACGCTAGTTCTTGGTCGTAGGTCCACATCTAGGTCGGACCTCAAAGAAACCGGTTCCATCTCTTTGATGGAATTGCCAGATAGTCTGGCCCAAAGTGAACGAACCTCCCTCCAGCTACCGCTACCTATGACCCACCACAATAGAGTCTTCTCCTCAGCCTCGCCTGGGGAAAGGTCTGACAGCTTGTACTCTGTTTCGGTCATTGACCATTTTCTCCTCGGGCTGACTTCTGTGATTCCATCCTGATTCCAGATGTACCCCATGAGCCCCCTCTCATCATGACCTGTCAGCGCAATCCACGGTTCGTGATACTCATCAGGTTTCTTTGGAAGCTGCTCGAATCCGGACCAATCAACCGATTCGAGAAGATAGATCTCTTCACGTATGGGTGCATACAGAGCCTGCATTCTTGGATCGATCCATCCTTTGGTTACGATTCCAAGATTCTTGATCTTCTCAGAACCGTGGTTCTCCATCCGTGTTGAGAGTTCAATGTAGTTCCGCCCGGGAAAGATGCGGTAAATCAGGAACAGCCTTAGCCCTGGACGCTCTTCGGAGTCACCCTCAAATCGCGCTTCTGCGTATGTATCGCTGTTTGTCAGAGTGACTTTGAACTTCCTGCGGCTCCACTCACTGCCTTCTTCTGGGAAAGGATAACCAACTTCCGACCACAGGAACCAGCCACTCATCGCCCTTCCCAGAGTCTTGTATTCCATCTCGGATGCTATCATTGGAGGAGTCTTTCTGAGAGCAAGTCGGATACTCTCCGTTTCTAAGACTATCATGTTGTTTAGGTCCTCATAGACAAGCGCACTTGCAGCACCGAGAACCGGAATCTCTAGTTTCTGCTTCTTCACTGGGATTCTCTCCGAGTCCTTGATCACATAGACCGCTATATCCAAGGACAAGAGAGAACTACCATCAGTATTCCGAGCCGTGACTTCAACAGGCATGGAGTCCAGACCCTTCGGCTCCAAAGTGAACTGAGATTTGAGGTTCCCTACAATTACATCATCGCTGCCCGCGACCTCCAACTCTCCTTTGATTACCTCTTCGGCATTGTTGGAAACGTAGATCTGGACTGACTTCGATTCACTTGGCGAAAGAGTGGGGTGCCTAGGTCCTGAAGTTACCTTCAGGAGGTCCCTCGGAACTAGTCCGCTGTAGAGGTGCATCGTCTTGCCGCCCAGGGTCAATGACCATTCAGTCTGAGTTTCCACCTTTGTATCCGGAATCATTTCCCTATCCAGATGGTCGGCCCCGGTAGTGATGGAGTAAGCACCTTTGATATCCGTCATTTCACCGGGAGATAGGACTCCGGAAGCTGGACTCTCCAAGCGGGTCTTGAAGTGAGGGAATCCCCTGGCCTTGAGTGAGAAGGGCAGGTCAGCGGAGGTCCCGTTCTCCACTCGGACTGCAAACGGGACTGCATCATAACCTATGTAGCCAGAGTGAGACTGAGGAGTAATGGTCACAGAGATGACCGCCCCCCGAAGACCCATGCTAAATCCACAGATTCCTTTTGCTTCACGGTCAACGGTCACGTCTAAGTAATCTTCATTGTCGCCTTTGAAATGGTACTTGTAGACTCCAACATTGTCTTCCACCAAGTCATCAATCTCTTGTCGTATCTCGCGTGTGAGAGTATCATACCAATCGTATTTGTCGAAGAACTCCTTGAACACTGGATTGGAGATGATACCTGGAACAAAGGACTCCATCAGCACCCTTGTTCCTGGTACCCAGTTGAAGCCTACTCTCTTGTAGAGCGGCATCGCTTTGAGATTGCCGCCCCATGTGTGGAGGTCAAGTCTTCTGCACCCGACTTCCGCAGAAGTATTGGTCCCTTCAATCAGGAGCGCTTTGCCGAAGCCCTGTCCTTGGTATGCTGGATTGACACCCAGGACGCCAACGTATGCGGCGTTCTTGTCCATCATGGACTCAGCTATGTCACAGGTGCCAACGATATTGTCGCCCGAGTACGCAACCAATACTCTGAAGGTCTTGCGCTTCTTCTTCTCATCCAGTACTCGTTCGGCAGTATATGGATTGCCGTGAGTGAAACCACCTGGCCAGCTGTCGGAATCGTCGAATGAGTTGAAACATTCGGCCAGCCGAGCTGCGTCCTCCGTTGTGGCTTCGAAGTCCCGGACCTTTCCCTGTGTACTTCTGCTTGTCATTATGAGGGTCTCCAGAAGAAGAGATACCGCGTCACCGTCTAATCTTGATAAAAGGATTATGTCTGCTCGAGCAGAATCCGTCTTCGAATTGACCCTATAGGTGTCGGAAGTAATCCTCCTAGCCCTTCCTTAATGCGAGTCTAGCAAAGAAGGTAAGGTCCGTTGTATCATGATCGACTACTTCGAATCCGTGCTTCTCTGCCGCACCAACGAACGACCGCATATCTTGGTTACGTATCTTGGACCCGTATCCGGTTTCCTTCTTGGTTCCATCCGGGAATGTGACTGTTAGAGGGACCATGAAGTACTTCTTCTCATCTGTATCCTGAGAGACCTCCACGTTGACATCCCAAATCAGTAGCGCTCCTCCTGGCTTCAGAACCCGAGCCACCTCAGAGAATATGGTGTCGAGGTCCTCGAAAGGTATGTACATGAGAGTGAAGAACAGCGTCACTGTGCCGAACGAGTTTTCCAAGAACTGCAACTCACGTGCATCCATGACAAGCTTGAGAGCCTCATTGGCGGTGCCCTCCAGCTCAGGTCCAAGTCGGTCAATCGCGACTACTTGTCTACCTTTCATCCTACCGATAATTCCCTCTCCACCACCCCCCACATCCAGAATCCATTCTTCATCTGCAGGAAAGTCAGCAAGGTTGACTTCCTGAGGGGGTAGCTGGTAGACTTCCGACATGTCGATTTCTGGATGATGGTCGGACATTACAGACTATTCAGTAGAGCATCGCGTTAAAAGGTTCCCGTTCACTGTCGGGGTGGCTTCAATCGCGTTCTCAGAGTCCAGTCAGGAACAGTTAGATGACCAGGAGGTATGCTGCGAACGGAAAAAGGATGGGGCAGAGGAGGATGAGGACCTCCTCTACTACACGGAGAGGCTAGCTTATGTGTGCCTCAATGGTACCTGTATTAGACTGGGCTACTACAGTGACCTTCTGTTCTGCTGTATCATAGTCACTAGACTCATAGTGATTAGAAGTCACTTCAGTCCATCCGGGTGCATCAATGTCCACAGTTCCAAATGCAACTGCACCCTCGATGCTTCCACCTATTCCAACAGGAAGATTGATTATCAAATCAACCAGTCCGGCCGTGCTCTCAAAAGCAAAGTCTGGACTCCCAGATATAGACAACCCGGACCCCATGAGAGACTCTATTGACCCCGTGGTAGTCGTCAGACTCACGTCACCAATGTGCGCACCCTGAGTAACATCACAATCTATCAGTCCCGCTCCTGCAATCACATTCAGAGTGTAGTTCAGTGCACTGCCTAGAGTGATGTTGGCTTCCAACGCCGTGTAGTCGAGGGCGATAGTGTTCGACGAGAACGTGACAGTTGGCGCACCTGTTTCTTGGACAGTCCGATTAATGACTCCGACTTCAATCTTATACAGCAAAGTAGCGTTGTCTTCGAATTCAATCTTGACAGACCCAGCCTCAATATCAACATCAAGATTGATTGTGCCAGTGGCGGAGCCCACGAGACTATCGAAGCTATAATACACCCTGTCACTCAGACCCCAGCTCCAGGCTGGTCCGAAGTAAGAGAAGGCTCCAACGAGAACCGAACCAACGACAATCACACCAATTATACATACTACTATCCAGGGTTCTCAGGAGTCGTGAAAGGCTTCAGGGGACCACTTAGTGAAGAGGAGCTTTCCAGAGCCCGGGAATTTGGAAAGAGAATCGGGCAAGAAGTACTTGGATGACCAGCCCGATGAGTGGGATCGAAATCCTACCCACTCAGTTTCACTTTCTTCTTGCCGCTGACCGAATCCGCGTATCATGAACCACCATTCAGTTCCCTTCAACGAAACTTAGCTCATCCTCCGGAGTCTCTTCACCAGTGAGGATGAGGTAGACTCGCGTGACCCCTATCGCGAGTGCCGGTATTGCTATGAAAAGCAGGAAGAGTGCCAACGGTACGATGTACCATGTTCCCAATTCGATATGGAACACCGGGCTGATTGCATCCAGAATGACTGGAATCCATGGTAGAAGGATAATTCCCATGAAAGCAAGCCAAGTACTGATTACGCGATCAAAGTACTTCCAACATAGTCCTGCAGACTCTCTTATCGCACCCAGAGCTGAGTGGCCATCTATGATGGATGGGAACACCATTGAGAGCATTCCACTGCTCATGACCAACCATACCACTGCTGTGGCCTCAAGGACAATCTCAATGTGAAACGGCATGCCAAAAGGCATAGGATAGTAGACCAATATCCACCAGACAGCAAGGCCTATCGGTCCAATCACTATGAGGAACAGAAGAATCCCGCCTGCAGCGAGAGAGAAGAACTTCCTACGATACCAAGTGAAGACACCCTCCGCAGTTGTTCCTTCGCTCTCAACTATTTCCCTTGCCATACCGAATAGCGCTCCGAATGCAACAAACAATGGTGCGAGGATAGGAAGAATCAGGAATAGGATTAGTCCCAACAAGGCAGCTGCATCAGCTGGAGGAAACGGTTCAATCCAGCTGACAAAGAAATCAATCATGGCGTCCAAGCCCGCAGTGAAGAATAATGGGATAGTCACAGAAATAATGATGATTACCAGGATGATTGCGGTTACAAGAAGAACACCAAGCACCGCTAGGAAGAACGACACAACGTTCTTCACCGCGAAACTGAAACCTACCTTGAGGTCCTCGACAAGGTTTGCGAGGCTTGCCTCCTTCATTCTCCTCTCATCCGTCCACTGCTATCTCAAAGGTCGTTGCCGTTCTCTATGGGTGCAACCCTCTTATTTCATCTCCTTTTTAGTCAACCAAATGCAGAAACGGCACCAGGGAGCGTTCTGGTGAGCCCGTTGGGTATGCAGCACCTTGAATGAGGAGGAATACGCTGACCGAATAGTATATATAAAATCGGAGATAATAGAACGTTCGGGAAAAACGGAACGTTCTGAAGTTTCGGGGCGTTGACGTGATTCAAGGAGATAACAAAGTTGAAAGCACGCACGCAGACTCGTGAGGTCACTGATGCAATTCGCGTGGTTGTGACCGATTCTGTCGAGCCTAACGCAGCAACGAACCACCTTGGGCGCAAGATGGAGTCCGAGGCTGTCAATGTTGTAGAGCCACCACAACAGACTGCTGTTCTAGCTCAGCGAAACGTTGGTACGGTCCTGCAGACCCTTGCCGGGACCGTATTAGCGATTGCGATGATAGTTCCTCTTACCATCATCCCTGGTCTGATTATTGCCGTTCTGCCCTTGGAGATCTATGTCCTCGGCAGGGTGTATGACAACGTAGTCGAGATTAGGTCCAGAAGGGATGACGCTGATGTGACCAAGGATTTGGAAAGAGCGAACGAGGAGAATGAGGAAGTCCGTGTGAGAACATACGGCGCACACTTGGTGTTCTAATTGCCGCGGGGATATCAAGTTGCGGTTACGCTAGGGATGTGATGCTTCCTCATGACAACTTACTCTGGTCTTCTTTCCTCCAGCTCTGCGCTGACAAGACTCTGTCCTCCTTCAAAGATTGCACGCCCAGATGTTCCTGTCTTGTCAGCCAATATCGACAACATCCCGTCTCTAGACTACTCTGCTCATCCAGGCACTCTTCGTTTAGCAGAGTTAAGTCAACAAGCGAAGGTGCCGGCGTCCCTCGGGACGGCGGCGCCTTCCAACTCAGGTTTCGAGGTGATATCCTAAATGCAAGAATCCGATTTGGGAACCTTTAGTGGTGATGTTAAGGTAGGTTTCAAGTTCGCAGTCAAGAACGTGATATCATTATTCTTGGCCATGCTAGGAGTCCTGATCGTCACACTGTTTGTGCTTGTATTCATCCTGCTGGGTATTATAACTGTGATAATGACCTTTGGCGGTGGTTTTCCAGGAGTAATCAGGGCAATAATGGTCGTCGCTGAAGCTGTGGAAACCTTCCCATCGCCAGCCAGCTTGGGTATAATAGCCATGATACTGATACCCGTGCTTCTACCCGTCTTCGTGGCCATCGGAGCACTCTTTGGCATGGCACGCGAGATTGTCGAGAGCGAGGGGACTTCAGCTGAAGGTGTCTTCACCTGGTACGAACGGAAGTTTGCTTCTCTGGCAGGAGCAGGAACAGTAGTCTTTCTGATCGCCATCCTACCAATAGGACTGGGCTATGTCTATATCTCAGAAATCTTGGGATGGCATCTCGTAGGAACTGATGAAACACTTGCCATTGCAGCGGCCGTGGGCTGGTTTGTACTGACCGGAGGGCTCCTGAGTATGATGTTTCCAGCGATTATTGATGGTTATTCAGTCAAGGGTGCATTCGTCAAGTCAGTCGGAATGGGAGCACGACATGCAGGTCGCGTATTCTCGTTGTGGGTCTTCTATCTTGCCCTAGCCGTGGGCCTCTACGCACCGTTGATATGGGGCTCGAGGTACGCCCCTTGGCTGTTCGTTGAGATTGTGGCAGGATCTCTAGGGTTCTACCCTGTGATAGTGAGTCTGTTCCTACTGTTCATCCTCATCCCAGCTATGGCCATCTCTCAGAGTCGTGCCTACTTGTTGCTGAGTAGTGATGAAGATGAAGAGCCACTCGTCGAGGAAACTCAGAATGACTTAGAAAGATGGGGGGCTATGAATTGAACTCAGGAAAGTCCGCGCCAATAAGGGACATTGAAGTCCTATCAGACAAGAAGAAGATCAAGCTACTCTTGGATCCTCTTCGTGCCAGCATAATCCGCCAACTCGGCACAAAGCCGATGACTGTCAAAGAGTTGGCTGTGGCCCTCAAAAGGAAACCGGGCACTATTCTTCATCACGTAGAGCGACTGAAGAAGGCTGGCCTGATCAAGCAGGTGAGAACTCAAAAGACCACGACCGGAATCGTTCAACGATACTATCGTGCCTCAGCAAGAGAGTATCAACTCGGTGTAGCGAGGGTAGTAGCCCCTGAGCCAGTCCCACAGAAGGTTGAAGAAACTCCCGAGGACCGATGGAGAATGGTCATCCCGAGGACCGATGGAGAATGGTCATCCAAGGTCTAGCTGAGTACGGTATCGAGATACCTCCTCAAAAGATGGAGCACGCTCTGGATCTTCTCAGGGCAATGACTGTCTGCGAAGATGCCATCAACAAGAGGATCTATGGATTGGAAGGGAGTTCTCTTCCACCCTACATTCAGAGCGAGGTCACGAGAATCCTTCGCCGCCTTGCACTGGATGAGAGTACTGAGTGTAGCCGCATTCAAGAAGAGTGGCACCGATTCCTCCAATGGCACAGAAAGGAATCAAAATGAGGTGTAACAGAGGTGCCTGCGAAGACGACCATTTTTGCGGTTACCTTCCCAGTTTCATCCACGGCGCTGACGACTTTGGAATGCTGCGTTTCAAGTCTGCCCACGGTATTCTGTGAGTCGTCAGCACACACGGCACTCTGCCACATTGTGGGGGGAGTTCCATGAGGTATGCAGGTCGTCGCATAAGACGTGTCACACGACCTGATCCTCGCCTCCTGCTATCAAGACTCTACTACCCCGGGATGGGTGGACGAGAGTCGTTGTTCAAGAAGAGGCCGCAGAGAATGAGGTTGGACACGCCTCAGAAGTACAACCACTCCAAATCAGTTATCCAACCGCAACTGCATGGATACACTTTCTGGAAGTGATGACGTGAGCTTGACAAAACACCAATCACGAGTTCGAACTCTATCACTATCACTCTTCATAATGGAACTAGTGTTGGTCGTATCCCTTTGCGGCATATCTTATGCCTTGGTTGATTCAGACCCTCAGGTGACAAGTGCAAGTGGCATCCAATCTCTATCGATGTCAACTGGAATCTGGCCAACTGATGAGTGGTCAATCTCAACACCTGAAGACCAAGGCATTGACTCCAACAGACTCGGAGATATGATGGATTACATCCGTGTCAATGATGTTGACATCGACTCAGTCCTAGTTGTG
>LRSK01000013.1 GCA_001563325.1 Candidatus Thorarchaeota archaeon SMTZ1-83 | reverse complement strand
CACGAAAGGAATGAGTGCCGCAGTCATGACTGAGATGCTCGCCGCATAGTTCACATACTTTGTCCTGCTCAAGAGATAGAGCGCAGCGACAAAGAACGATATCAGTGAGTAGATAGGCCTGTTCCCTACGGACTCACTTGCCATCTGAAGAAACGGGAAGACAATGCACGCGGCGAGCAAAGCCGTCGATAGATACCTTGCCCGCAGAGTCGCGCCCCCTGACTCCACCTCCGGTGCTGGTTCAGTCAATCGAAACGGGAGTTCATACACTCTTGAAAGAATCTGTCTTATAGCGCGACCCGCGCGGCTTTGCAGTACTATGCACCTCCAACCGTCTAAGATGTGAGAGTTCCCCCATTCTGACGAAAGTTGGTATATGGAGATATCTGGGCTCTGTCCGAAAAATGCTTTAGACTCATTTGGGAGCATTGAGTCACTACCGTCGTCCAATCGAATGTCGGGCTTGCATTGGAGTCGAGATTTGTTTGAGTATTGAGATTGCAGGCATGGGTTTCAGGAATGCCTTCCGAAGAAAAAGAGTGGCACTCTTCACCATACTCTCAATCGCGATTTCTGTCGGCCTTCTCTACACTGCTATGTCTGCCAGTGCAAGTCTTCAGAACAATGCGAACGCATTCCTTCAGGACACGCTCTCTCCAGTGGATTTGGTTGTGTCGAATGGAGGGAGGTGGGGGGTAAGGATAACTCCTGAAATGCGTACTCAAGTGGAATCAATTCCATCTGTGTCAAATACAATCCCTCGTATCGAGGAGTACGTCTGGGTAGAGAATGGGACGGAGTCAATCTACCTATTCATAGTGGGGCTTGACCTGACGCTGGAGACCCATGTCGGGGCTCTTGATGCCACGGAAGGGACTGTGGACTTCTCAGGGGGCGGCTGTTTTATTACTAGAGAAGCGATGGCTATTCTCAACGTCACTGTCGGAGAAGAACTAGAGCTATACACCACCGCAGGTCTTCAGTTTCTGAATGTGACTGGCGTTGGGCTGGCTGTGGATAAGGGAATAGCAGGTCCTGTTGTGTTTGTGTCACTTGAGAAGGCCATGGATATCTATCATCTCAGATATCCCGATGGTTCAGTGGGGAAGCTTCTCGTAGAGGTAGATGATGTCTTCTCATCACCTCATGTTCTGAATCAAATCCAGTTCATATTCGGAGACGACTATGTGCTTACTAACCTCAAGATATATCCCCTGCAATTGGCCAATCTCTTTCTCACGCAAGCGCGAACGATCCTGCTATCATTGGTTCTCGCTGCGTGTTTCATCGCTACATTCAGGGTCTTCTCGGCATTTGCCATGGTCTTTGGCGAGAGGAAGTATGAAACTGGTGTCGTCTTGGCCTTCGGCGCTTCCCGTGCAACCGTCATCGGCCTGCTCCTAGCAGAAGTGGGAACTATAGGGACTGTCGGCGCAATCATGGGAGGAATCATAGGGATTGGTATGGGGGCTGTTGTTCTAGACTTCATATTGCTGGTGCTCAACATCACTGCTATCTCTCCAACGACTCGGTTCCTGAGTACTGTCTACATCGTGGATTTTTGGAGCCTACTCGGTGCTGGCATGCTCGGCGTGGGGCTCACACTGATTGCAGGCTATGTTCCGGCTTGGAGAGCTGTTCGCGAATCCGTTGCGACCAGCCTAGCGTCTGGACCTATCCCAGTTGTCAGGCGAAGAGGTGCTATATCAAAGAAGACACGAAGGCAGATTCATTTGCTTCTGGTTATCGTTGCGTCAGGCTTAGCGCTGCTAGTTGCAGTCCAGGTAGTGTCTGACATCTTTGGCCTATACCTAGTCTCTGAAGACTTCCTCAGGATTGCATCGATTCCTGCATTCCTCCTTGCCACTATTGCCGTCTCTCCCAAAGTTGCCCACACTCCGCGAGTCGTGGGGCCATTGCTCTCTCGTTCCGCGGCAGTGGTACGGTCTCTGTCAAGTAAGAACATACGAAGGAATACCCTGAGCGGTCTAGTAGTGTTCAACCTGTTCACGGCAGTCACAGTATTGTTCTTTGCTTCTACGAATGTAGGTGTGGCCATTACGGAGTCTTGGAAGGCCAATGTCGGAGGGCAGACGACCTCAGCAAACATCGTGGTGTACATGGACCCGCCTGTATCTCTGGATGTTGTGCAGGACATAGAGCGCATTGACAATGTGACGAAGGTGGTACCCATGAATCAAGCCCTTGGCGATATGAGAAGCCCCTCGGATACCGAATACGGGCTTATCATGGGCGTCGATCCCGAAGGCTTCGAACGTCTTGCTTCCTTGGGGCTGATTGAGATTGAGAATAGAACTATCGGTCTCTCCTCTCTAGAAGACCCGGGTACCTGTGTGATATCTGAGCACACGGCAAGGACGCTGAATGCCCATGTTGGGGACTATATCAGTATCGGCGCCGCTGCGGAGGTCAGGGTTGTAGGGATTTGCAGTTCGTCAGTTCCAATCTTCGTGGTGACTCTCGTGAATCCTATCTTCTCGATTGTAGGAATCGAAACCTGGGAGGATGTCAGGGGTGAAACGTTCGTCGTGGGCGGGATGTTGATTGAGTCGACGAGTCCTGAATCAACCATTCTTGATTTGCAGACGGTCACGGGTGCTCACCCCGTTCTCGTATCCGCTGTGGAGGCTGACTATCAGGCAGCTCTCAACTCGGTGCAGCTGATTGTTGACGCGTCGCTTGTGGCTCTCTTCGTAGCTACTCTGGCATCAGCCTTTCTTAGCAGTTGGTCGATTACGTCGACTCGGCGAAGAGAAATAGGAATGCTCTCGGCTCACGGAATGACGAAGACAGAGATAGCAAGGACTCTCACCGCAGAGAGCGCGAACGCCATGATTCTGGGAGTCATTGTGGGCACGATTGGTGGTATCCTTGTTGAGATAGCTCTCTCTGAAATAGTGGTTCGCTTCACTGGAGGAGCCTACGTACTCTTTGACGCAAGAATCGTAATGCTTGTTCTGTTCTCCCTCTTGGCATCGATAGGGGCTTCCTATCTTGCTATTGGCAATACAACGAAGACAAGAGTCATAGGCCTGCTTCGTGACTTAGGACGTGCTAGCTAGAACCCTAAACGGTTCTTTCTGGTCGCCGTCGGATTTCGCACTCTACCTTCTGATTGCGATGCACGTTTCTGTCTGGCTGATATCGGGAATTGCATGCATATCATCCAGCAACAGTCTGAGGTCTTGATTTGAAGGGAGTTCAGCGTGTACGATGATGTCATAGGGTCCAGTCAAGATATCAACGTTTTCTAGCTGTTCAATTTCCTCAAGAGATTCAGATACTTTCCAGACCGTTCCTGCGTTTACTTTGACCAAGACGTAGACTCCAACCATCACGTGCTACCTCATTTTGAAGTTACTGACAAACGCAGTAATGAATCTGCTCGTTGGGATAATCAGATGCATCAAAGTGGAATGGGGATGAGCAGATCCCCATATTCGTTAGAACTCACTCGATCTGCTCAAAATCCTCTTTGCTAGCGCCACACATCGGACAGACCCAGTCATCTGGAAGTTCCTCAAACTTGGTGCCAGCCGCGATGCCGCTGTCAGGGTCTCCAACATCTTCATCGTATACCCATCCACATACGACGCATTCCCACTTCGCCATGATAGCAAACTCCATTTCTTTACGACTTAACAACCATAACCGCCGGGTCATGCTGTTTGCTTGTCGGAATTTGCCTAAGCCAGATAAAAGGCTTCGCTTGCATCGAAATGAAGAATGGAAGAAAAAGAGAGAGGGGGCTCGCGCCTGCAATGGGCGCGAGACCTTGTTCATAGATTAGGCTCGGGTCTAGCCCCTACGACGTACTAGCAGGACTGCGACACCGATTACCGCTGCACCACCAGCGCCAGCCACAACATAGAGGGTTGGGATTCCGAGAATGTTACCCTCCCACCAGTTTGGCGGGCCACCAATGATTTGAATCTGGTATCCTGGAGCGGAATACGTGTATCGTGCGGACCCAGTCCAGTTTGCAGTGTCATTGACGTCGAATGATGCAAGAGTCGCGTTGAAGTACACACAGAGTGCTGGCAGGTCCGAGAATAGACCGGGATCAGTCGTGGTTACATCGTAGGTGATTACCCATGACTCATCTGGATTCAGAGTGGATCTGGTCCAGTAAAACTCGCGTTCTCCGTCTAACCCGGAACTCACACCGTCGAGCACCTTTACATCGTAGGCTATTGCATTTCCGTAGTTGTGCACAGTAATTGTGAACTCAACGATGTCGCCAACGTCGACCGTCCTATTGGGAGTCCCCTTGGTCACAACCAGATAGGGTCCTTCTAGAACCAGCGAATCAGGTGATGCATCAAAGGTCAATGTGATGTCTGACACGTCTAAGGGTAGAGACACGTTCAGGTACTCATTCATGTTCGCTGTTGCCGAGAAGCCGATTCCGTTCATCCAAGATGCTCCGAGGTCTGCCATCAGGTACGGTATGATGTGTTCTCTGATGTTTTCCATGTCCAACATGCTGACTATCGCAGTCTTTATGTTAGGCAGATTATCGGCGGCCATTGCCGTCCACAGTGCCTGCAAAACGATATCCCAGTGATCCTCAACGAAGGTAGCAATCTCCTCCTTGGTCTGGAACTCGGTCGGGAAGTCAGTTCCAGAGAAGTCCTTGAGATAAGCCTGTATGCCTTCGATGAAAGTATTGAGATACCCCTCTAGTGCTACAGGGTCTGCGTAGTAGTCATTGTCCAAGATGTCGAACAGATTGTATGCATCGAAATATCGTACGAATGCCTGCGCCAACGCGGCCAATGGATTCGTCTGGGCAAGAGTGGCATCAATCCGGCTTGTGAGTGCATCAGGGTTCATCCCGACCGCACTCATCAGCTCAGCAAGTAAGTCGATGTTGAGTTCCTGCAGAGGTGTTGGCGGCACCATCGTGGTGAAATCAATGTTTAGGATACTCTGCTTGAAGTCTGGGAATGGAGTGACGCTTCCCCAGATGTAGTCAATGCCATTACTGATTGTCTGCTCGATTGAGGTCATATTGGCCTGGGACATACCCTCGTTAGCCATGAGGGCAAACTCTCTGGGCATAGTGGACAGAAGTATCTTGATGGCTTCCCCGACGGGCGTGCCTTCGGTTATGTTGAGGGTTTCGCCGTATGTCAAGTTGCCCGGAATCGGGAACGTATCATCAAATATCGGGAATTCAACAGGTACTCCTTCAAGTGTTAACGATCCGGGCGCTGCTCCGACAATGACAGAGATTGAGTCCATTGACGGGTCTTGTGCCATCTTGTTCTGGACATTTCCAGTGTGGCCAACGTCCTGCTTGAGCGAGTAGGTCTCGTTGCCGGCTGCCTCCGTGACTGTTCCCGGTGCACCAAAGCCGACTTCCGCAACGACACCAAACTGGACTTCTTCGACTATGTCCACGTGGCTTGCGTCAGCTCTGTGATAGGGCTTGCCTTCAGAGCTTAGCAGTGAGCCCACGAAACTGGAGCCAAATCCACCCATATAGCCCATCCTGTGACATGGCACAAACGCCTCGACTCCTTGAGTCATTAGGTCTGGCCAGTCGGGCGAATCGGCGAGATCCATGAATCCACCCATGTTAGCCAATCTGTCTCTGAAGTCAGACATAGCGGCTGCACCAGGGGTGGCATCCAGCAAATCCACGTAGGTCATCATGTATTGAGTGACAACCACTGGAATTGGGGCTGCAACAGCAATCTCGAACCAATAGGTGTAGTTGGTCTTGATGATGTTCAATCTGTCCATGTCGAGCCCAAGCGCGGTTTCATATTCTGTCACAAACTCCTCAGCAATGGCTATTGCCTCACTGGTACTCAGGTCAGTCCCGAAAGTAGCATCTCGGTTTAGAGGAACCTCGATAATCGAGGAAACGCTGATTTCCGCAATCGCCATGGGAGGTCCCACGGCTCCGTTCGGGAACGGACTCAGACCGGTAAATGTGAACACTGACTGTTTCACATAACCATCTTCGTTGTCCATCTGATCCTGTACGATGTTCTCAAAGATATCAAGGTGCGAGTAGGAGTAGTGTGTCTGATTCTGCACTGACACAATTGCGTTGTAGACTCCACCCCACGCGTCTACGTAGGAGGCCAGTCCTTCTATAGTGGCGACAGAAGGCCCTTCAGACGCTGGTGTGTAGAAGTCTGAAACAACTGGCGTGCCAATGCTGCTACCTGCGAGTGCTGGCAACACGAGTGTGATCACAACAAACGCAGCTAGAAGCAGGTTGTTCTTTCTATTATTCATTTGGAATTCTCCTAGGTGGCATTCCTAGCGCTCAGCTTGCGCCGAACGTCATGAACCATCCAGCACAAATGCAGATGAACTGTATGATGTGCGCTTTTACACATCGCCGCGCGACAAGGACATGCCTAACTTTCGCTAATTGCTAGGACTTCGCAGACTAGGTATTTGAAGTTATGTTGCTCTATTAGGCGTTCGAATAATCGTGAACCGGCAGGTTTCTCACTCTGGTTGTTCGTCGCTGTCTATGGGGTCGTCGTGAGTTTCCTCTGGACTCTCCTCGTCAGGCGATTCAGGAGCTTGAAACTCCTCCTCGACTTCTTCTTCGACGTCCTCTGCTTCGGGAGGATGTTCTTCAAGCTCTTCATCAGGTTCTGCCACCTCTTCTTCAGGAACTGCCGGAATCTCCTCAGGAATCTCTGGGGCTTCCAGTGCCCTTCCGACACGTCTTATGTAGATGAGTGCCATTACGAGTGCGACGCACGGAAAGATATAGAGCTTAATCAGGTCTCCAAACACCGCGCCTATGTCGACGCCGACGCTTCCACTGCCTGCACCGAACATGATTGGGAAAATAGCATCTGAGAAGTAGTATCCTGATGCCAAGAAGAAGGTAAGTGTCACAGCTACTTCAGAAGAGATCTTCCATCTAGTGTCGAGGTCCTCTCTGCTTGCCAAAGAACGGCCCAAGGAACTCATCGTATAGAAGAGAAAGAAGATTGAAACAGTGATCCCCACCAAATCAAGCCCCAGTGCGGCACCTTGGCCTGCATTGTAGATGAAGTAGGCAGAGTACAGAGAAATAAACAGCCCAATCAGTGAGAGATTGACAATTGTGGGCTTGTCACGGTGGCGAACCATAATGAGTCCATTCACGAAATTGAAGCCCATGACCAGAAGTGCCCCGGGTAAAATGGTAAGAAGAAGCCAGACGTTTGTGAAGACTAGACCCTGAATCACTGCAACGTAGCCCAAAGTGACTACGACTACGAAGTAGCAAAAGAGATTCGAAAATCCCATGAGCGCTTTGACGATTCTCCTGACCTCGGTGGTCGCGGCGACATCTGCATATCTGAGACTAGTCCTGGTGCTATAGTATGCCTGGAACGCAATCCAACCCACAAACGCAACTCCGAATATGAGGAGTTCCAAGACTGGCATTGCAAAGAGGATGAAGAGGAGGAGAACAACTCCGCTCACTATCATCCAAGGAATGACCCCAATGAATGACTTGAGATATGACTCGTCACTGGCCAAGAATCTCTGAAGACCAACCAGTGCCAAGAAGAGTGCTATGAGAAAGTAGATAGGCCAGACTCCTGCAACGAAGATGAATATGGGGAGAAATGGGGCTACAACACCAGGACCATAGATTGCAATGAGTGTGACACCAATCCTGCCTAAGATAGAGATGACAAAAGAACCGATTATGAAGAGAATCGTAAGCCATCTCAGCCGTCGGGAAGCCCAGAACAACTTGAGTCCTTCAATGAAATTCGTTAGAATGGGAATGTCCATCTCTACTTCCTCCGTGCGCCTTGTCGTTGCAGCTCAGGCTTGCTTTTATTTCTACGCTCTTGCCTCTCTCAGGACATGAACGAGCTCTGCCTCCAGTGTAGGCTTCACCGTTGCTTTCTCGATGATAGTGGCGATTCTCTTTCCTTCTGCATCGAAGATCTCAATCCATGGGATTGCGGTCGCTCCCCATTCCTCTATCTCTGGTGGCGAGGGCGGGATTCTCCACTGGTGTTCGGGATCCAGAGGGGCCGTCTTGACATTTCCGAAGACCCGGACCTCTAACCCTATTTGCTTCTCCAGGTGCGCCAGAACAGGAATTGCGTTCCTGCAGTCCGTACACCAGCCCGCACTCATAACGACCAAGGTAAGGCCGTCAGTCAGACCTCTCAGCTCTTCGGTACTCACTGGGTCAAGCTCGTATCCTTGATACACTTCATAAAATGAATCACGATGCTTGTCTTTCATGCCTTCCATGTATTCAGCTGCAGATTTGGTCCTGCTTCTAATGTCTTTGAGGTCTACCATGGCGAGCCAACCTTCACGCGATGGCCTCAAAAAGGATTCTGTAGGCACACCGAGATGTTTCTGGGATTCATTGATTTGTTCAGATAGAATACATCGCCTTAACCCTGAAAAGCAACATATCACGAATACCACTCGCTGTATTGGATGGTGTTCATTCTGGCAACTGAGGTCTACAAGGCCGTGGTTCTCGGACCACCCAACGTAGGAAAGAGCTCTCTGATCAGAAGACACCAAATTGGAGAGTTCTCAGAGAACTATACCGCCACTGTGGGTCTAGATATGAAGGCAACGACGTTCAGTTTTCCTGATGCCTCAGTTGTGCTGACGGTCGTGGACATTGGCGGACAGGAAACCTTCTCAGGTCTTA
>LRSK01000012.1 GCA_001563325.1 Candidatus Thorarchaeota archaeon SMTZ1-83 | reverse complement strand
GTTCTTCTATATCCGCAGATTTTGGCATTGGCAATGGGCATGGATGAGGAAGATATAGGTCTCAGTATGAACCGTGTTCCTGCTGATCCCATCCTTGACCATCTGTCCGGTTGAGGTGATTCTAGCAGTGACTGGCCCTGTTCTAGTCATAGGTGCCGGTGTGGCTGGCATGACTGCAGCAGTTGAGTTGGCAGACAACGGTGTCAAGACCATCTTGATTGACAGAAAGACAACTATCGGTGGAAATGCGCTTGAATTATACAAAGCATTTCCCACAGACGATTGTTTCTACTGCTTTGAAGGTAATAGATGGCGCCCCGGTATTCGAAAATGCTTCTACCGGAGTGCAATGATTGACCAACCCAATATCGACCTGAAAATCAGTACATGGGTGAAAGGAATCTCAGGAACGCCTGGCACGTTCTTAGTTAATCTTGAGGTCGGCCCTCAGTATGTAGACCCAAGGAAGTGTACTCTATGTGGTCTTTGTACTGATGCTTCGGAGGCGTTTCATTTGGTATCACCGCAATGTCAGCCACAGGCCGTAAGCTATAATCCTGAGAGGGCGGACGATGGTGCGAAGAAGGCTGAGGAGGAGTGTCCGACAAGAGCAATCAATCTAGGTGCCACTCAGACTGAAGAAACAATCACAGTTTCAGACATCGTTATTGCGACTGGCTACCATGAGATGAAGCCCTCAACCATTGATGAATATGGTTATGGGAAACTGCCCAACGTTATCACACAGCTTGAGCTTGCACAGATGCTCGATCCAAATGGTGAATCCTCTGGTGCGTTGTTGCGCCCCTCCGATGGAGCTCAAGTCAAGAGTGTGATGATGATTCAGTGTGTGGGTAGTAGAGACGAGAATTACTATCCATTCTGTTCCAAGATTTGCTGTGTCTTTGCTCTGAAACATGCCAGTATCATATCAAAGGAGCGCAACAACTCGAGAGTGAGTGTTGTATACATGGACATTCGGACTTATGATAGGCATGAGAGATATTACCGCGAAACGCGTGATGCTGGAGTGGAGTTCGTTCGAGGTAGAGTCAGCCGAGTGGAAGCCCACAAGGATGGCACATTGGATGTATACGTCTATGATTCATTACTGAACAAGTATCTCAAGTTCGTAGTGGATCTCCTGGTGCTCTCATCTGCATTGGAACCACCAGAAGCCAGTAACGAGCTTATCAGCTCACTGGGGTTAAACTCAGCAAGTGGTTATGTAGGCTCTGCTGACCCACTCTCTGAGAATGAAGTAGTCGCAGGAGACCATGTTTATGCTTGCGGTGGCGCTCTGGGTCCAGCAGAAGTTCCTGAGAGCGTCAATCAGGCAAGAGCTGTGGTGAGTAAGATTCTCCAGGGGAGGAAGTGATGAACAGTGACCAATAAATCCCCCGTCCTTCTCTGCACATGCGGAAAACAGCTAAAGCTAGACTATGACTACTTGGAAACAGAGATTAGCAAGTTGGACTTGGCTGGTTCGGTAACTGTACACGATTTTGGCTGCCAAGATTCAGGACTTGAAACCATAGCAGAACTGATTGGTGAGAGTGAGGCCAGACTTGTGATAGCTGCATGCACAAGTCAGAAGATACAACCTCGTATTGATCAATACCTCCAATCTCTTGGCAAGGACTCTTCGAGAATTGCATATGTGAACATCCGAGAGCATTCCGCTTGGGTCCACAAGGACCCCTCTGAGGCATCTAAGAAATCTCTAGACATGATTAGAGGTGCATTGGCACGTGTAGAAGATTCAAAATCAATTGTGTCTGAAACGAAAGAGATTCCAAACCATGTGACCGTGATTGGTGGTGGGATTGCCGGAGTTGAAACCGCGCTCAGCCTCTCAAACTTGGGCTATCGTGTGACTCTGATGGAGCGTGAATCAAGCATTGGTGGTCATGTCGTCCAGCTACCAGTCATTGCTCCTACTGGCAAGTCTGGGAAGGAAATCTTCAGTAGTCGACTCAAAGCACTTGAAAATGACAAAAACATAGACGTCATGACAAATACAACTGTGAAATTTATTGAAGGCGAAATGGGCGACTTTTTGGCTCATTATATCTCCCCTGATGATGAAGATGAGAAGACCTTACAGACCTCCGCAATTGTACTAGCAACAGGATTCAAGGAGTTCAAACCCACAATGATAGATGAATATCATTATGGGAAGAACCCCGATGTTGTGACACAACTCGAGCTCTCTCGGATGTTGACAGAAGATCGCATGGTACGTCCTTCGGACGGGAAGCCTGTAAATGAGGTCGTAATGGTCCAATGTGTTGGCAGTAGATCTGAGGACTACAAACGGGATTGCAGCAAGCTCTGCTGTACTTTTGCAATTGATAACTCATTGGAGATTCTTGAGAGGAACCCTGATGCGAACGTGCAGGTTGTGTACATGGACATCCGAGTTCCATTTGAAAACGAGATGATATACAAAGAGTCCAGAGAGCGTGGAGTCGATTACATCCGAGGCCGAATCAGTATGGTCTGGGAGAATGATAATACCACTCACGTTCGTATCTATGATTCACTTTTGAACCAGTATCTGGAAACCACCCCCGATCTCGTAGTCCTTTCCTCTGCCATTCTACCTTCAGACGGCGTGGCTGAGCTGTCTGAAACACTTGGTTATGCACTTGAAGAAGACGGTCATGTCAAGGATCTTTATGGCAAGCTGAGAAGAACTGAAACACGGAGACGTGGCGTAGTTGCAGTAGGCGCAATCACACGCCCACAATTTGTCTTTGAGGCTGTCACAGATGCTCAAGCTGCGGCTCTTGTTTTACACAATGAGCTTCAGGGAGGTAAAATCGAGAAGGTGGCGCGGGGTGCCGTTCTCGATGTCGATGACTGCGTGGGTTGTAGTCTCTGCGCACAGCAATGTCCCCGCGGCGTTCCTCTGATGATTGAACAGACAGATGCCGAGGAGGAGGATGAAGCACAGAAGATCCTCTTCAAAGCAGCAATTGACACTCTGAACTGTCATTCCTGCGGCGTATGCCAAAGCCTTTGCCCCTCGGGCGCGACACAACTCAACTTCCTATCAAACTCACAGCTCTGGTCGGAAATAGAGGCTGTTCTTGAAGGGGCTGATCATGAATATCCAATAACGGTCTGCTTCTATTGTGAAGAGTGTTCTGTATCTACGATAGACATTGTAGGTACACAAAGGATGGAGTATCCTGCTAGCTCACGATTAATTCCTGTTCCATGCGCAGGAAGAGTTTCCATTATTGATATCTTGAAGGCTTTTGAGCATGGAGCCAGTACAGTGATGATTGCAGCTTGCGAGAAGGATCGATGTCACATTGGTGGGACTGGTAACGAGATTGCCCAAGTCCAAATTGACGTCGCCCGTGATATACTGAATGCTATCGGCTGGAAAGGCGAACGAGTTGACATGTATCGAATGTTCAGTGCTGAACCTGACAGGTTCACAAATGCAATTCGTGAGATGGTGAAGCGAGCTCAGGAGCTTGGCCCCACACCAGTGCATAAAGGAACAGCTGGTAAATGGATGGAGGCGGTTGAGTGAGCAAATCCAAGAGCCTTGAGGATATGGCACCAAAACGCAGACGTATGATGGACATGGTCTTGGCACTCGGTGGTCTGAAAGAAGAGTCTGTCATCCCGCTGAGTAAAGTCAGTGAAGAAATAGCCAATCTTAAGAGCGAGCTAGAACCACTTGCTACCGAAATCCTTGCATTCCCTGATGCCTACTTCGAGCATTTCCTAGATGCCACAGAGAAGTCTGCTATCATTTCCCGAATCACCAATAAAGGGCTGCTAAAGCAAGCAACATCTTATCTGCAGCAGGCTGTTTCTATCCGTGACACAGGAGGCACTCGTGGTCTTCTGAATTCGATAAGTAGTGCACTAGAGATCCTTGAAACCAAAGATGAGATAGAGGATACTGCTGCAGTCAATATCGAATCCGTTCTGAGCCCCGTATCTGATTTAATCGTACAGATTGAAGACATCGTCACGGGGTATGAGGTTGCTGCAGAAGCCGCTGCTGAATCTGCGCATTCTGAACTGAAGTCATTACTCTCCTCGATGTCAGAGGCTGTTTCTGGAATCCAAGGTGATCCCACATCCGCTTTAGATGCTCTTCAGAAGCTGGGAACAAAGACAAGATATGGACCATTTCTTAGGACTTCGGCTCAAGTCAAGCGAGGGATTCGCGAGGGGCGTATCGATGAGAAGAGAGCGTTACACCTCGTTTCTGAGAATATACTGATAGAGCTCAGACGTGGAGTAATCATGTTCATCCTGTCCAAGATGGGCTCACGTACAGTCGTTGAAATTAGCAGACTGATGGACTCACATTCATCCGACATTCAGGCTGCCATAGTAAGTATGATTCAAAGAGGCGAGGTTGAGATGGTTGGTCTCGACGAGGACGCGCCTGTATTCTCACGAGTTCTTGAAACCGTACCCGATTCTACATTGGTGTTCAAGAGAATACTACAACAGCTCAATGGCATAGGAAAGTCGCTCGAAGGTGACATACACGCCTTTGTTGACCAATCAGTAAGAAGAATGGAGTTTCTGCTTGAAAGGCTTCAGAAACTTGGTCAATATGATGAAACGACTCTTGCCGAGGCTCTAAACAGCCTACGTGAAACCGTTGACCAAGCAACAGAAGCGGTTCTGCAATCCAAGCCCGCTGACAGCTCCGAGGACTTGCGCCTACTTGTTTCCGCAGGTCTTGAGGCTTTTGCAAGATTCAGACTGAAGATCGCCCTCGAAAAGGGTCCTAGCCTTGTTTCTGGAACCAATGTTTATGGAGAGAAACTGGACCCAGAAGTCTATGAGAGAATGATGTCCAGTTATCTGGATAACGAACTTGAACGGGGAACCATTCTAATTCTCATACGTGAACTGGGAGCAATGACTGCAAAGGATCTTGGAGAGAAGACCAACATCCCCAAAGACCGAATTCTGCAGCATCTGCTTCGAATGAAGAGGGACGAGTTACTCACTTCAGCTGGTGAGAGTCATGGCTATCTTCTCTATGATGTTCCAAGAACCCCCACAGAGGCAGAGCTCGCAGTTGAAACTGCAAGTTCTCTCGCACTTCAACTCACAGAGGCATCATCCGAATTTGAATCTCTTCTTCAGGAACTGAGGGCTGAGGACATTGGCAAAGTGGTCAATGCTCTGGACGTCCTATCGAAGGGTCGCGATAAGTTGGTCAAGCTCACGATCGAAGGAAATGTGGTGGGAAAAGAAATACTCCTGGGGATAGAGGAGAAGATTCGATCAGCCGTGTCACTATCCTACCGCACACGCACCAAAATTCCCAGTACTCGTCCAAAGGTGACATTGGATGACTTGGCAGAGGTGGACGTTCCATCAGTTCTTGATGAATACAAGGCAATGATGGGCTATGCCCCCTTGCTTGGCTTTGGCACAATTGAGTGGGATATTTCCAAGTGTCTAGGCTGCAAGTCTTGCGAGATTGCATGTCCTGAGGACGCAATTGAACTGAAACCAGTGTTCGAAGTTTCTAAAATCTTTGATATCTCTGACGAGGCTCTTGACAACCTGCCCGTAAACAGATCGCTCTTCTACAAAACCGTGAAGGGTCTTGCAACTCAAAAGCCAACACGTGATATTGTTCTGGCAGATGACTCGCCTGGCTTTGGAACAGTCGAAGTTGATCTCTGGTTGTGTGTGGCATGCCGAACATGTGTAAGGCGCTGTCCAGGTCCTGATGAAGGGGCACTAGAGCTAGAACTCAAGTGGAGTCTTCCAGAGGTGGTTCGTCAAATCACTAGCAAACATTGATGCCTAACCACGTCTTTGCCATTTGACAATGGCCTTATACCACCTCGTCCTACCAGTGTTAGTTTCAATATCTATGAGGGAGAATAATGGTCGATTTCAGCCTTACAAAAGAACAGATTGATCTACAGAACAGAACACGCGAGTTTGCTCAGGAGTATATGATTCCATACGCTCACTACTACGACAAGACAGGTGAGTTTCCCCTACCAATCATCAAGAAATGCTGGGAAGCAGACCTCATGAACTTGGCAATACCAAAGGAGTATGGTGGTCTGGGCTTAGGTGCTATCGAACAGTGTATTGTTGTCGAAGAGATGGCTGCAGGCTGTGCTGGAATGACCACCAGTATCTATGTGAACAGTCTTGGCGCAGAACCAATCTTGATTGCTGGTAACGATGACCAGAAGGAGAAATATCTGCGCCCTCTCACCAAGGACCTGAAGTTCGTAAGCTTTGCATGCTCTGAGCCTGGCATGGGCAGTGATGTAGCTGGGATCAAGACACTTGTGAAGAAGGAGGGCGACTACTATGTTCTCAATGGTTCCAAGTTCTGGATTACCAATGCACCTCATGCTGACTACTTCACAGTATTTGCCTCTCTTGACCCAAGTCAGAGACACAAGGCATTGTGTGCCTTTATCGTTGACGCGGACACCCCGGGAGTCAAGACTGGTCGTCCAGTTGAGAAGATGGGCCACAGAGCATCTACTACTTCCTCAGTGATATTTAGAGATGCAAAGGTCCCTGCTGAGAACCTGCTGGGTAAAGAAGGCATGGGATTCAAGATAGCAATGCAGACCTTCAGTGTGACAAGACCCTCAATTGCTGCTTTTGCTACAGGTCTGGCTCGTGCTGCAATGGAGTATGCCAGGGAATACGTCAACAGAAGAGAGGCATTCAATCAGAAATTGAGGGAATTTCAGGTTGTCAGTTACAAATTGGGCGATATGTATGCCAAGATCGAAGCTGCACGACTTCTTTATCTAAAGGCTGCCTGGGCGGCTGATAACGGAATGGACCCAACGATTCCGGCCAGTGTTGCGAAAGTCATGGCAACAGAAAGCGCTATGGAGGTAGCACATCAAGCAGTACAGGTTCATGGAGGATATGGTTACATCGACCAATACCCAGTGGAAAAGCTGTTCAGAGATGCCAAACTCTATGAGATTTACGAAGGCACAAGTGAAATTCAAAGGCTCGTAATCTCACGGCATGTACTAGACGGTTATACACCCGCGATGGAAAATATCCCCAAATGGTATAACAAGAGTGCTCCAGATTTTTGAAGCAGAACGGTAACCCCTCTTGAGTCAATACGCAAAGCAAATACGTCTGAACTCGCAGCCAGCAAATGAGTTGGGTTGCATGTGGATAAAGCGGTTTGATGATTGTGAGGAGATTGTAGCTCTGGATGGCACGATGCTCCGAGAACTATTGAACCCTCGTCATGAAAAGGAGGATCTGAAGCTAGACTATAGCATTGCTCATGCCATTGTAAAGCCTGGCAAGTCTTCTATGCCACACAGATTCTTTGAGGCATCTGAGGTCTACTATATACTTCAAGGTAAAGGAATCATACATATTGATGATGAAACCGCCGAGGTTGCACCAAGCCAAGTGGTCTATATTCCACCAAAAGGCATTCAATATATCGAGAATACAGGTGACTCAGATCTAGTGTTTCTATGTATAGTATACCCCGCATGGTTTCCAGAGTCTGAAGAGTTGGTGGAGTAGATCTCAGGACTGTCATTCAGTTTCGAATGGTACGCAGAGGGATGAGGGCGCTCCCACGATACTCTTCACTTTCTGCATGTTCAATAGCACTCCCCAGATGACAAGAAAGAGGATTGTAGACATCGATGGCAACATGTTCAGAAAGGCAGTTGGTACACCAAGTGGTTGGAAGGTATAGCGAAGGACATCGAACGCACCAAAGATGTAGCTCCCTACGAAGGCTCCTGCAGGATGCCACAGTCCAACGACCACTAAGGCAATGACTATCCATCCCCGTGCAGTAGTGATACCTTCGACCCACATTGGAATCCATGCAAGAGTCAGATATGCACCACCAAGACCGCACATCATCCCGCCAAATATCACACTCAGATACCTGACTCGAACTACATCAACCCCCTGTGTGTAAGCCGCCATCGGATTCTCTCCAACACTGCGTATCATTAGCCCATAGCGTGTCTTGAAGAGGAAAAACCAGAGAACTGGGACCATCACATATGAAAAGTAGACGAGCAAATTCTTGTTGAAGAAGATTGGACCAATAACTGGAATCACACTGAGGCCTGGAATGGCTACAGGTCCAAACGGGACTATTGGCACACCTATTAATCCCAGTCCTAGAATACTACTCAGTCCTGCTCCAAGAATGGTCAGGGATATACCCGAGACAACTTGATTCCGCTTGAATGTTATCGTCACTATTGCATGTATAAGTGCTAATACTCCGCCTACTAAAGCTCCAACAAACGCACCAATCCAGAGGCTGCCTGTTATGTGCGCCGCCGCAAAGGCTCCTGCTGCTCCTGAGATGACCATCCCCTCTACTCCCAAATTCAGTATTCCGGAACGTTCTGACACCATTTCACCCAGTGTTGGTATCAGAAAGAAGGTGGCAGCTATCACAATCTGAGATCCTGTCTGCTCAATCGTCACGACGTAACCTCCCTTCAATTGTGTATCGTAGGAAGAACTCGGTCACAAGGACAAAGAAGAGAATGGCACCATTGAAGAGGTTCACAACACCGAATGGCAGTCCTGCAGATTGAATCTCAACGCCTCCTGCCAACAGACCCGCAAAGAAGAGTGCACTGACAATGACTCCTATCGGATTAAGTCCTCCAAGCCATGCAACAGCAATGCCCGTGAATCCCAGTCCTGTGGAAATCTCCATCCTTAGCCGGTATAGATTGGGGTTACCTGCAACCTCACTCACTCCAGCAAGGCCGGCCAGTCCCCCAGAGAG
>LRSK01000011.1 GCA_001563325.1 Candidatus Thorarchaeota archaeon SMTZ1-83 | reverse complement strand
TACAAGGTTGGTGATGAGTTTGATCTCACAAAGGATGAAGAGAGAGCCAAAGTCTGCAGGTGGGCATACAACTCAATGTTCCCATTTCTCTCAGTGCTCGAGTTTGGCGGGAGCCTCCCCTGGGAACCTGACCCCAAGAAGGCCTTCGTTTCTTGTCCTGACCCACATAACGTGGTCGTGTTCGAACTGGAGCGCATGGAGGAGATATGACCATCAGACCGATACCAAGAACGAGAATATGAATACGGCCAAGTCTTGAAGCAGTCCAAATAGAACTAACCAGACAAGCATTAACGCCGCTGCTCTTCTCTTTGTTAGTTCAAGAATAATCCAGAATGCCACTGCCTGATAGACAAGGGCCATTAGCCCAAAGAGAAAGACTGGGTTTGGAATCCATCCAAAGAGGACACCCGGAGTCATTCCATAGCAGATTGCACTCATTGTAGGAGCGACAAGTTCACGAAAGCTTGAGTCGGACGCTAGCGATGTTATCCAAGCAAGTGTGGTGGCCGACAACAACGCAAGAATGAGGTATCCGACTTGATTGCTCAGAGCGAACATTATGAGTTGGGACCACCATTCCTCCAGATTCAGCCATACGAAGACGAGCCAGTGGGCGAATATCTGGGCACTGCCTCCACAGTTGCTCGGATTGAGATAGCTGACCCCTACGAAGACTGCAAGCAGACCCCCAAGAATCGATGTAATCAACCCCGCCACAAGAAGATACGTGAGGCTCACCAAAATGGGCCTTCTTCTCAACTTCCGAAAGGTTTCAATCGGACGAAATATGACAAGAAGAGGTAACGGATGATTCTGTCTTTCGTCGTCTCCTGAAGATCTGGATTCATCAGACATTGTGCTCTCTCTCCTTCATTGTTCGAGGACCCGTCCAGTAATGGATTCCGAGATTGTGGCCGCATTCGGCACATCTCCCAGTTTCATCCGTGCCTGTGTTCCTTGATTTGAAACCAAGTCTCTGATAGGCCAGACCATTGCAGCTTGGGCAACGTGTGTCTTCTAGCCCTTCTTGCCACACATTTCCGATGTATATGAAGTCGAGGCCCTGCGCCCATCCAATCTCTCTTGCTTCTAAAAGTGTCTTTAACGGCGTTTCTGGTTCCTGATACTCATAGTGAGGGAAGTATCGATTCACATGCCATGGTGTGTCCTGACCGAGAGTTTCGACAATTTGCGTCGCAATCTCCAAGAGACAGTCCTTGTCGTCGGACAACCCTGGCACGATGAGTGTAGTGACCTCAACATGGACTCCTCTATCTCTCATTCTTGATAGATTCTCCCAGACCCTCTCAACGCTAATGCCGCAGACCCTCTTGACTCCCTCACTGCAACCCTTGACGTCGACATTGGCTGCGTCAAGTCCGGCGTCTATCATCAAGTCGAGTGCCTCAGTTGTCATATACCCGTTTGTGACGATGGTGTTGTATAACCCTCTCTCATGAGCAATTTTGAAGACGTCGATGTTCCACTCCAACATAAGAGTGGCTGCCTCATTGAGCGAGATGGATGTTCCTTCACTTCCTTCCCTGACAGCGAGATTCAGAAATTTCTGGGGACTAATATGACGTGAACTAGAAGGTGATGGATGCTGTTTTGATATGTCGTGATTCTGACAGAACGGGCAGGTGGCGTTGCACCCCCAACTTCCTACCGTGAGTGCTCTTGTTCCAGGTGCGAAATGGAAGAAAGGTTTCTTCTCTATTGGATTATTGCTCATTGATGATATATTGCCGTACGTTAGAGTGTGAATCGTACCGTCTAGGTTCACACGCGTTCCGCAAAGTCCCCTCTTCTTCTCAGCAAGAAGACACCGATGGTTGCAGGTCAAGCATCGGGCCTTTCCATTGAGAGCACTCTGGAGTAGGCCTTTGCGGACAACCTTCTGATCGAACTCGCTAATACTAGACGTCACATTCCTCCTTCTGAACGCATCGTTTTAGTTGTTTCTTGGAAAGCAATTCGAGGTGTGGAACTACCACCTCGTAACCACATCTGAATCAGTATCGCTTTCTTTGCTGACCCGCATCTCCTCTACCTTGGCCGTAACGAGGTTGCTGTTCTCGATTGCCTCCATTATCATCTTGTAGACACGTGCCTCTTCAAGGCCACAAGACGTCATTTCCTTGGCAAGTACTCCTAGCTCAAATGCTCCATCGCTGTCAATACGATCGATGCGTTCTGCAATGCATTTGGTCTTTCTTGGAAATCCACGGAGGTCGGCCATCTTGTACTCCTTGAGAAGACGACCATCAAGGACGTCATCAAAGAGTGCCTCGAACTGCATGACTGTCCCATCTTCCAGAGCTATCATTGGTGGTTCGGTGAACATAGTGTCAAAGACAAATCCAACCGTTTCTGCGAACTCCAGCATTCTAAGTTCCTGGGCTATAGAGGGGGCCGACAACGAGATGAAGGCACAAATCAGATTCTCAGTTGCCACTGTCCTGATAATGTCTGAAATCGGAGTAAGAGCGCCCTCCTCCTGATCGACCTTGAACTCAGTTCTGAAGTTTGTAATCGCTGTGATGAAACCTGAGATGAGCATTTCGTCGATACCACCCTTGACCATCTTGGAGAAGATTGGTATCCCGGTGTGTTTATGGAGTATAATGACTCCGATGAGGCTCTGTACGTCATCAAAGCGCCGCTTGACAATTGTTGCTTCAAGGTTTCTCTCTCTCTCACGCCTGATGTACGTCCTACGGCCCGCAAGACCCACCGCGGCCACTAGAGCTAGTACCGCAAATGGGAACACCCGCTGAATAGTTCTTCCCAGTGCTGCAGCCTCGCTTTCAAGTGGAATCATACGAGCTTCAAAGACTCCTCCTTGTAGCTCATGATCACCCAGGGTAACGAATATCCTAAGAGTCGAATTATGTTCAAAGCTTGGCATCACGATACTAGCAGCGTAGACACCCGGACTGACTTCCACCATTTCCTCGAGAGTACCTACCTCTGCTCCGACAATCAACAGATACTCGACTGTGGCCCCGACTACGTGGTCGCCAGTATCAGCATCTACAACACTTACTCGCAACTCGACTTCCTGTCCTTCAATCGCTGTCAATCCTTGTACATTTGATATCTCCATGGTCACGTATCCTACAATGAGTGTGAAGCCAACCGTTGAGTCCTGGTAGTCATCGAGGTGCGCCCTGAAGGCCATCTGGTACGCGCCAGTCTCCGAGGATTCAACTGTGATACTGTAGTAGCCGCCTGACAACTCAAAGAGACTGTTGACGACGACCCCAACAGGCGGACTCAGGGCGTATATGGTTGCCCCTTCCAGTCCGTTTGACTGATCGTCTTGAAAAAGGAATTGGATTGTGTGATTTCGGCCCACTGAGATTCTTGCGGTGGATGCATCAACAACCAAGACTGACGGGATCTCACTCACTGTAATCGTGAAAGTCGCATACTGCGTTTCGTGATTTGTCAGATTTGCTCTGATTACTAGCGTGAAGGTTCTGGCTGAGGTTGAGTCAAGCAGGATAGAGTAGTATCCGTCCACAGAATATGTTGCATTTCCGTAGATGAGTCCAGTACTAGGTGTGACATCAACGACTTTTAGGTCCGCACCCGCTAAGCCATAGCCTGTGCTATTCGTATATCCTAGAACAAGCCTATATGCAGTACCCAGACTCGTGAAGTCTGCAGTGCCGTTTGTTAGAGAAAGATTAGTCCCTATCTCCCCCACTATCAGCGTGAACGTGTCTGATCCATTATGATGATAGTCCTTCGAACCTGTGAGCGCTATTGTGTAAGTTCCCGATATCGAGCTAGTTATGTTGATTGAATATTCACCTGAACTGCCACTGATCTGACTCAGAAGAGTCAAACCTCCACCGGGCCCCGAGTAGTCCATACTAATAGTTGCACCATCTATTCCAGATCCCCCCTCAACCTCATATCGTACATCAACAGTGACAACGTCGTAGAGCCCGGCCTCTACAGGGATGCCCCCTACGGATGTCAATTGGAAATCGGTCCTGTATGTTGATGTAATAACGAACTGACATGATACGTTCTCAAAGTAGGGCATTGAGGCATTGACAACTATCACGTATCGACCGGAGCTAAGCAGGGATGTATCGAAGTCCGCCTCCCACCAGTTCTTCACAAGGTTTGGCGTGAAGACTATTGTTGAGGCTGACCAGTTGCCCTCTATTACAGCAGACTCATCCATCAGATAGTCTCCAGTGTCTACATCAACGAAGTATACCATGTTTGTAATCAGCTGTCCAGTGTCAGTATCAACGCTTGCTTGGTGTGGCGTAATAGACGCACTGTGGTACATATCGAAGGACGTGAAATCGAAGGCAATCTCTGTCCCGTTTGTCCAGGCTACCTCAACTTGCCACTCCCCTGCAGTGGTATTGGCTCCTGCGAGATTGAATGACGAACTATTTACTATCCCATTGGTCATCGTCGTGACCGAGTCCAACGCCCAAACAGTATCGCTAGGCATCGTCCACGTTATGTTCACTGGGTCGCCTTGTGATGGAGTATTAGCGAGTGTACCTATCTCGACCTGAGTCCTCGTGGTGTTGCCTGATCTAAACAGGGAGTTCTCGGACCATTCCCCTGTGCTCCCATCCTGAACTTGAATTGACACGTTCTGTGCATAGTTCGGGGATTGAAGTTCTATCTCCCACCAACCACTTCTGCCCATCTCGCTATTCGGCACATGGATACGGCCAGGGGAAACAAGGCAATTACCCGTTATGTCAGTACTCAGAGGGTCAAGTACAGTCGCATTCTCCCAATCTACAGGATACAGTAAGTCTAGTGTCACATCATCATATTCCGTTGACGGTGTAACATATGTGAAGAGAGACAGATCCGGACTTTGACCTGCTGTGACTGAGTATTGAACACCCTGCTTTGATAGGTCATTGGTCCAAGATGAGTTGATGTAACGATGGAATTGTGTTGTGACTGAGTATGTGAAGATCACACTAGTGTTTGCCGTTATTTGAACCTCTAGAGGATCCACAGACCAAAAGGCTGGATTGGCTATGGATGCTGATCCGGTCCCCATCCCAGTGATTGGAGAAGATAGCCCCCCAGCATGAAAGGTCAGCTCGACAATCTCGAATTCTGGGGTGGCGATGCTTGTGAATTCAACATCGTCTATGTACAAGGTGACATTCTGCGCATTCTCCCAGCCATCGGGCTCCCCCAGTGGATCATCATCATAATCGAGGTTGTACACTCTGACGTCCCCAGCAATGTAAAGACCTACACGTACAGCCAACTCGCTATCTGCAACTGAGAGTGTATATTCCTGACTGACCGAGTACCATGTTTCTCTTGAGTCGAGTTGCTGCACAGGCCAATACCAGCCCTCATAGAAATTATCTGAGTCTAGTTCCCAGAAGACACCTACATCTCCATCAAATGTGTCATCTCCATCTGGATCAATTGGCCCTGTTGGGTATTGAAAATCGAATTCTAGTCTGAAGCTTAGTTGTGCAGGTGTGTTGTTTGCTATCTGTTCCCATCCCACCTCGGTGCCAGAGGAGTGAGTATAAGAACCTCCAAATGCGGGATTCCAGTCGCCCATATTCCTGCAGACAATATAACCTCCTGACGAATTGTAAGAGTGAATCTGTGTATTTGATCCGCCGTCGATACTATAATTCGTCCATGGATCGGTTCCATCGTCGAATGTTCCATTCACACAATACAAGCGCTTTAGGTTCGAAACTTCAACTGCTGTGTTATTCGCAAACCATCCATCTGTTTCATCAATGGTGATGTTCCGCGTGGTGCTGACCCCTGCATCCGCACTACCTCTTGCCAACTCCGTTGTCTGATAGCCTGACTGCTGTATCCTGATAGGATTGAGCACTCCTTCGCTGGGCTCCGCAGATATGCTGAAGACCTTACCTCGAAGTGGATTCTCTCGGCGTAGTGTTTGATCCGACTCTGATGAGAAGGGCAAGACATTGTCGGTTTCAGAAGTTGAAACAGCTCCCGGCGTAGGAGCTGCAATAAGGCCTATCAATAACACCGCAAGAAGTCCGATGACAGCGTGCTTTCTTATTCTCATCACGTTCGCCTCAAGAGAGTGGAAGAGGACAACCCTCTAAGTCATGAGCACTTGCATGACTCGAAAAGACTCGGTAGCTGTTGGTGAGGAACTCGCTTCATTTTGAGCTCGATATTGGAACCAACTGCGTGTTCACGAAGTCTTCCAACTCTGAAGCTTTCTCAGAAATCATATTACCATACTTAGGACGGACTTCTCGATAGATTTTGTACACTACATTCTGTTTTTCGTCGTGCGACTCCAATTCCCAGCGTCCCACAGCCTCCCCATTAATCCAGACCGTGGGGCGAATCTCTCCCGAGGCATCTGTGGACTTCATGGCTTTTGTCACAGGTGTTGACATATTTGGCGGCCAGTAGTGCTCTCGAAGCTGCGGAAAGAGCATTGGCCTTTGTTCCTCGGCCATGTACCAGTCCCTATTGATGAAGGCCTTCGGAAGATAGTCTTCGTAAGGGAGCAGCCAAACTATGGGTTCAGCTGGAGGCTCGAGCGATGCCGCCGTTTCCGCATCGTCTGCGGCCATGTGTCTTTCTTCCCCCTCGATTTCTACTCGGACAATCTCGTCAAACAGTTGCTCAACCTCGTCCCTGGCTTTGGTCTTCGTCGTCGGTATCCACCAGGAGATGTCATCGATGGCTACCGGTCCAAACCTATGGATGTAGAGTCGAATCACTTCCCTGAGCGCCTCTTCCTCTGAGATGTCCGTAGGCACGAAGCCATCAACCCATTTCTCAATCAGGGCATATGCAGTAGTTGGATTCCTCGCGTGACTTGCAGTGGCCCTAATGACTCTCCCTGAAGTTGCTGCCAAGGTGAAGAGAGGTCTGATCTTCTTGGCTTGGTCTGGTAGCAGCTTCTTTATCTCTCTCATCGTCTTGGGACCATTCTCCAAAACAGTGAGCACGCTATCCGTCAGGGACTTTATCTCCTGATCACTGAGTCCCTTGATGTCAGGATGCTGACGTATTCTCTTGTAGAGAAACGGCCCCGTCGCACGAATCAGCAATGGCAGATTATCGACATGGACAACATGGACCGTGCCTCGAAATGAGTTCAGTCTGACAATACGGTCGCCGCTGTCTAAGGATCTGAAAACCGCCTCCGCATCGTAATCTCCGATTCTGGCCCAGACTGAGAGATAGGGGGTCCAATAGTCAGTGGAATGCAGCCCTAGCTGCTCTCTGACAATCCCATAGAACGTCGGTTTTCTCTTATCAAAGGCGTACTGCTTCCGTAGATGGTTCAAACGAATCTGTTCAGTTGTCAGGCTAGAGATTAGAAAGACCCCCTGCAATGGTCCTGCAGCTGGCCTTCACACATATGAAGAGAATGGTCAAGGAGTCCTCAGTGGACTCGTTGACCTCATGTGAACTAAATCCCAGTTACCACTAAACCGGTTGCCCCCCTCAAACCGGGCCCATGTGGTATCTGCCCCTGCGTGGGATATACCTTCAGAGTCATCCACATGAATGTGGGCCTACCTCATGGCTCCCACTACGAGTAGGATGAAGCCTAGTCCAATCAGGATTAGCATCAACTCGGAGAACAGGTAGCCGGCCAGGTCAATCTCGTACAAGCCGAGCATGTAGAAGTAGGCAGCAATCTCAGGAAATCCAAGCATTGGTAGAAACAATGGCAGAATTCCCAGAATCATCAGGATGAGTCCAAATATCGCGAGACCTTTTCCCATTTGGTATTCCACTCCGTGTGGTTACAGAATCCTAGCTTTACTACCATAAATAGCTGTGGGGGGTGAAATACAGAGCTATTTCTGAGTAATACGCATGCATTCGCATCTCTCCAGAGTGACTCAGTAGGGTAAAGTCCTTGGAAGATGGCGGGCTCGACTACTCGAACACCGACACCGTTGGTGTTCCACTGATGCCTCTAGACTGCCCTCGGACTTCCATAATCCTCGCGCCGAACCCTCCGATTACTCCACTGAAGAACCATAGCTGGTAGATGATAGACATAGAGAAGGTTGAGGAAAGTGGAGTCCACTCGAGGTACGCACTCAAGACGTTCCAGATGTAATAGTCTGCAGCCATCGAAAGAAGAAGGAAGACCACACCTGCTGTCATTCCCTTCACAAGAGCACACATCTGGAACCTTAGACTGCAGCCGCCTCCGACTAGGTTAAGATAGGTGACCGGGATGATTGTCAAGGGCACGCCTACAGCGAATGGAATCCAGTAGTAGGAGGGGTCTCCAAGCTGACTGAGTAAAAGACCTGCCAGCAAAAGAATTGGGAATATGATCACCCAGTACTTCATAATCCAAGTCCAAGTTTCAAGTTCGGAGCGTTCAATCATGCTTTCTCAAGGACATGAGTCAATAACATGCCTTAATGACTTCTTGGATATGAAATCAGAGAGCAACTTTGGTTCCTTGAGGAGAACCTCTCAATGACACTGCGTACACAATGCGAGTGGCAGTTGGCCGGCCATGAGATAGTGGACAGCTATGAATCCAACAATCCCAATGATTATGATGATTAGCAGGATTACACTCTTTCTCATTTGTCAATCCTCCTAATCCCAACTTCGGGCCTTGTGTAGAATAAGAATCTTGCCGCCGTACTCTAAAGGTCAATATCAATAGTGACTCCGCCCTCGAACAGGCAAATGCCCTCGGGCGTTCTTGAAAGGCTCCAACCCCCCAGATACGGGGGCCTGTCTGCATGGCCTGTCTGCATCCACAACTGCTCGACCGAGGTATGCTCTCTTCGCCATCAGTAAAAAGGCATCATGTGTCACGTAAACGTACAAGTCCCCTGGCTGTGCCGTATTCAGTGCACCGATGGTGCCCTCTATGAGTCTCTCTCGATATATCTCGAAACTCTCTATCCGACTCTCATCAAATCGACCATCCGCATAGTCATTAACGAACTTGGCCACTTCTATTCCATCTACACCCACATTGCTCCAGATTTCAGCGTCGTGAACGCGCGGTCCTACTAGAATTCCAAGCTCTTCCAACTGCCGTATCTTCCCACCCATTTCATGGATTCCATCTGCAAGATCCTCAGCTGTTTCTCGGCATCTTCGTATTCTGCTATGACGAATGATGACTCTTCTACCAATAGGCAGTCTTCTCCCGAACTCTTTGCCCATTTCGTGCCCTAGTTCCGTGATTCTTCTATCTACCATCTCATCGAGAGTCTTGACTGGTTCCCTGTGCGAGTGTCTGACAGCAAGCAGTATCGGGTGGGCTAGAGGCTGATAGTTAGCCCAGCTAGTCAATCCTCGGGCATCTGAGAGCCACTCTTGCCTCAGCCATTTTTCCTCGCTTCTATCCAACTTACTCCTCTCTCTATGGTCTACGACCGGGCGGCATTCTTCCGACTTATTTCGGTTTTGAGTTGGTATGCATCAAAGAGAGATAAACACCGAGAAGATAGACTGCACTGTCCTTCAATGCTAGGAAGTGATACACGATTAGGAGCTTTCGAGGAAGTCTATCGTACGAGCAAACAGGTCGTCCTTCGTCTTCTCATGATTCATAATGGCATGACCTGCCTCCTCTACAATCCAGAACTCCT
>LRSK01000010.1 GCA_001563325.1 Candidatus Thorarchaeota archaeon SMTZ1-83 | reverse complement strand
AGATTCAACCGCCACCTCTACCGAAGAGCTGCCGAGAAGCTGTTCAAGTACCACGACGACTTTCCTTTTTGGGTCCCACCGGTGAGATCAAATGAAGGTTCCACTGAAGGCAATGAAGGGGACAAGGAGTAACGCTCTTCAGCCGGCTCTACACCGACTGGTTCTGATGGATATGGTCGAGATCTATAGGGCGTCTGACGCGGAATCGAAGGAACGCCTGGGATACAGTGCTAAGTACGTGGCTGACGTCATATTCGGAGAACCACCGGATAGCGCAGGATTCATAATCGTTGAGATACCTCCCGAAATGAAGACTTCCCCTCATTCCCACGGATTTCTTGCTGAGCTATTTGTAATAATGGGCAAGATCAAGATGGGTGTCGTAGATGCGCTTTATGACCTTAGCAAAGGCGACGTCATCGTTGTTGAGCCTGGTGAGAGCCACTGGTTTGAAACTCCGCCTGGAGCTGGTGTTGATGTCATCGCAATCAAGATGCCCAACCTAAAGGACGACAAGATTGAAGCCACGTAGCACAGAATGATCAGAAGTCCTCGTCATCCTCCTCAAAGAAGACGTCCAGTCTATCGCTGTCGAAATCTCTACGCTTTGATTCTGGCACGGCACGCTGAAGTACACCATCAAGCACACTCCAGTCCTTGTATCTCTGCCTTCGCCCGTACACACCTACAGCTGTGATTATTACGTAGGCAATTAGCCCGATGAGATAGAGTTCGGTTCTTGAAGCAAAGGCTGACGATGCTATGGCCACAGCAACAACGAATATGCCTCCGACTATCATCGTGTTGAGGAAACAATCACACTGCAATTGCATACCCTCCGGACCTATGAGGAAGTCATCAGGATCTGATCCGGGTGCGCGATTCAGCACGTAGTTGAACCAAGATACCACTATGACCCCTACAACTATCAAGATGAATATGATAGGGTCCAACTCTCACACATCCATTTACCAAGCGTCAGACTTCAGGCTCTGGTTCTGCGATTTTGAGCCAACTGAACCCGTATTCTCCCTCATAGGAAATCTCGGCGTTCTCTGCGGGAGTCACTGTCAGAACCACAGCATACTGCTTCATGATCTCTGGGCTTGCGTTTGCCATGCTGAATCTCCCTTTTGTTAGCGCAACTCTGTGGCCTGTCTTGAGGCTCTTCAGGTCAATGTGGTCTTTGATATCTATGCCAATCCTAGCCTGCAACACGTCGTTGCGGACCACGAGGACCTCGGTGTCTTCGATTCTCTCAGTGGAAAGAACGTCCATCCACGCGTGGAGTGCCTCAGGCAAGTCTGTCAGTTCTACAGCCTCATCCGTCGTCATCTCCTCGACAGGTTGAATGCTACCCTGTATCTCGTTCAGTATTGGGGTAATCTTAGCTGTGTCCCATCCCTTCTTGACAAACATCTTGAGTGCATGTTCTGCAATCTTCTCAAGTGCTGGCTTGAACCTGTCGTGTGAGGAGGATGACACTTTGTACAGATTGAGGAACGAGGCCAGCGCCCCCTTTTCCTTTCCATAGGCTACTCCTATCTTGTAGGCAGTGATTACAAGTTGCCATGCGTTGTCATGTTCATCGAACTGGAGAGCGTGCTTAGCTATGTCGTTCAGCAGCGCAAGAGTAGCATCGGGGTACTGAAGCTTGCTCTTCGTAAGTGAAAAACCTCCCATGAACTCTCTAAGGACTTGCATTATGACATAGAGTCCTTCTGAGGTTTCTATCATGTCCTCGAGGTTGACTCTTCTGATCATGCTGTCGTACAGACTGTAGTAGTAGTCTATCTCGTCATAGTCTTCTCTAATCAGGGCCAACACTATTCGAACAAAGAAGACACCTGCCTTCAGCTCTTCATCTGAAACTGCAGCAAACATGAGAAGTCGAAATGCTTCCTCAGACACCGAAAGGGCATTCTCAAGACCCTTTCTGCTGCCTCGATACAGATGACATATCATCTCTAGGTAGTATAGGAACAAGGTCAAGTCGGAGGCATGTTCCACGAGTTTGCCATGTGTTTCTTCATCATTCGTTAATGTGGACATTATCAGAAGACGTTCTATCTCATTCTGTACTGCCTCGATCTCATTGGCCAGTGTGCTATATCTGCCTGCTCTGAAGTCTTCAAACATTGTAGGGATTCCGGCTTTGATGTCTTCGAGGAAGTCTAGCACAAAAAGTGGCTGTCCTCTGGAGAGTTTCCTGTCAAGACCCTCTGCCGGTGCCTTCACAGTTCGAATCACACGCAGCGCATGCTCTTCGATTAGACGGATTCTTGTTACTGGGTCATATGCTTCTTGTCTGGCTATGCTATACCTCACTTCTTCCCCGTAGATTCTTTCTCTTATGTCCGAGAGTCTGTTCTTCAATTTCTCGTCGTCAATCGACTCCATGAGTTCCAAAGCAAAGGCTGATCCTACAATCCCCTCCACATCTATTTTGACGTCTTGAATGGTGTTCAACAGCTTCAGGTCGCTCGTGACTATCTTTGATTTCTTCGAACGCATAGCTCCCAATACCAAGGACATGTCGTTCAGTTGGGGCAGCGCTCCCTCAGGTTTCTTGATGCTCTCCATCAGTTCCTTGATGTCTTTTGAGAGGGTTTCTTCTATCTGGATTATCTGTTCGACCTCTCTACGAAGATACCATCTCAGCTCCTGAAACACCTGTCTCGTGATCCATAGCTCCATTCCTGCCTTCTGAGCGGCCTCTTTGATAATGGTGACATCCTTTGGTCGGTCGCTAAATCCACTGATGAAGAAGTTTGCATCAAGGTATACTCGCATTCACTTCTGACTCCATTCTTCGCTACTGCATGCTAGGTGAGGTGGTCACAGACTACCGAGTAGTCCTGCGTCTGGGCATCCGTCGACATTAAGGTCTTTCGCTGGGAGGCGTACTCTCTCAGTGTGAGCACACCGGAAAAACGTTTTGATAGACCACAATTGCCCCGATATGCTTCATTCGGATTGATTTATGCTCTCTTCAACAACTGCGATTTTCGGAAAGACTTGACTATTTCTGGATGACATCAGAATCACGATAAGTGTTATATCAGGGATTCATCACCCCTTCGTCGTTCGCTGGGCGGCCGATAGAGGGAGAAGCAATGGCCGGATGGAATCGCTGGCACTGGAGAACCTTGCTCTATATCCAATGGTAATCTAGGTATTCAGTGATTTCAGGTCCTGACATTCCCTCATCTGGTTCGTTCCTAGAGGGAGGCATGGAGAACCGTGAACAGAAGACTGCTCAGGATTAGATTACTTACATCTGCTTTTCTCACATTGTTGCTGCTTGGGATGATTCCACAAGCAGCTTGGGCTGGTCAGCAAATAGACCAAGAAGAAGAGCTGTTCCCGAAACCTTTCACAGGATACGATTTGGATGACATCTATCTCTTCTATGATCCGTCCGACGACACGATGTCGGCCGTAGCGCAAGGTGTCTATGAGATCATCTCATACCGAATCAATACCGTCCGGAAAATCCCAATCAACTCCTACAATGATATGGAGCATTGGCTCTCCGAGGAGCCGTGGATATCGGTGTACTCGCTTAGGTCTAACCTGACGGGCGTGATAATCCCTGACCGGCTCACGCCTTGGCAGGAGTTCTACAGACTTCTCAGTCAACACAGACAGACTCAACATATTCTGGGAATGGGCAACACTCTGTCATTCGCCGAACATCTTGAACCCAGCGACACAATGATACAACACAGCGAGGCAGAGGAGATAGACGGGCTTCTGCTCATAATGTATGACATTTGGGCACTGTATGAAACTCTTGAAACGCGAGCGCAAGTAGATGACAAGTACAAGGGGGCTTCAGAGGATGTTAGAGATTTAGCGCTACAGATCTATGGGGACAATCTCAATCAGCTTCTCCGGAGAAGCATTGAGCCCATTGATCCAGTAGGCCAGATTGATCCAGTTGAGCTGGAAGCTCGTACAGCTACGATGTGGGCTAGACATCAATCAGAGATTGAGCCGGCGGCCTACCAAATGATGGACAATGGTTCGCTTCAAGAGCTCTCTTTGGAGAACCTGCCTGCCAACTTCTCACCGGCAGTGAAGGTCAGCTCTGAAGCGGAAATGACCGCCAGTGATTTCAAGATTGGTGATATCCCTCTCTTCTCTGCACTGAACGGCCCAATTGGAAAGATCGTTGATGTCTTGCTGAAGGTGCTAAAGAATGCAGGGAAGACGGCTATCTCGGTCCCAACTGATATAATCGAGACTATACAGGATGCCTTCCAAATCATCGAACCCATAATAGGAATTGTCAGTGACTTTGATGCAGAGTCACCTCTGAAGTCGGTAATTGAGGCTTTGGCATCTGAGTTTCCGTTCATGGCTGAGTTCAAGGACTATCTGAATATCATCCTGAAGGCTCTCTTCAACTTGAGAGGCGACCTTTCAAGCATTCTGGAGATAGTTGGAGAACTCCTCACTTCACTTCTGCCCCATTCCATACCTGAGATTGTGAAGGATTTCCTGACCAACATGCTTGGTGCTTCAGGCGGCCTCTGGGATCTCATATCCGATGCAGCTTCAGGTGGAAAGGGTGTCTTTGACGTCGTCTTCGGGTTCTTCACCAAGAACACTCTCCAATCGCTTCTGAACAAGACATTGGCGGCAACAATGGGTGTGTCCCCAGGAGACCTAACGCCCATCCTTGGCAGAATGACAGCCTTCATCGAATCCGTGGTAGACTTCCTCGCAAGTCGAAACCATGTTGAGTTCTTGCAGGACTTGAGTACGGACCTACTGGGGTCTGTTCTCAGTGTGGCGGGCATAGACGATGAGATCGAGAAGATTATGTCGATTGTCGAGATTGGCATGACTGCCATAGACCTTGTTGATGAGTTTGATGCCTCATCGATTGTCGAACTCCTTGACGGAATCTCCACTGCTTTCATCGGAGAACTTCAGATTACTGTAGAAGTCGAGGAATTCACAAGAAAGCTCCTCAATGTCACAAGGGACTTCAAAGAAGCATCAGACTCAGACCTAAGCCAGTTCCGAACAGACATTCAACAGATACTTGATGATTACACAACTGTTTCTGTTGATGTAAAGAACCTGGTAAAGGACTTGATGACACTTCTAGGAGGCTTCTACAACGAGGCTTTTGACAAGAGCTCGATTCCAGACATCTTTGACATAGCTGAGGACATAATGCAGCAAGCCGGCTTGAGTCCTGGAGATTTATCAGATGTTGTTAATGCTCTCAATCAAGCTGTGAAACCAGTGATGGGCATTATAGCCTTGGTTTCTGACAGCAATGCTCTCAAGAACATGGTGTCACAAACGGTGGAGGATTTTGCGTCCGAGCTCGGTTCTCTACCTGAGATCTTCAGGAGCGTCTTCCAGTTCCTTGACTTGAGTGATGTGTTCGGTGGCCTGGGAGTCGATGTGGACTCTATTCTTGGCACAGCTGGAGAAATAGTCGGCGGAATCGTCAACATGATTCAGCTTGTGAAGGGCCAGTCCTTCCAAGGAATCATGCAATCCCTATTGATGTCGGCTGGTTCAGTCATCGGAACATTCCCATCGTTTGATGATGTTCCAATCGATGCATTCCTCAAACTGATGCAGTCCTTCTTCCCAGACGCGTTTCAGTTTGCAAGGGGCGATGCTCCAAGTCCTACTGAAGTCATCAACGAGATTCTGGATTGCGCCTCTGGACATCTGACAGGTGTCATTGACCTCACCATGCTGGAGGAACTTCTCGAGTTCTTCATGGATATTAAGGGTATCTTCACCAATGGTGTGGAGTGGCTGATTGGGAAGATATTCGATTGGCTGAGTGGGATGCTTAATCCTGTGTTTGATGAACTGGAAGAAACAATCACTGACATCTTTGGTGGATTGGACGACCTTCTTGGATATTCAGGCAAGATACCGATAGGGCTTGGTCAATGGTCACTCTTCGACTTCACGTTTGCTCTTGGCATCAGGGCCAACTTTGCAATCGATCTAAGCCCCTTGTTCGACATGATTGCCAGCATGATATTCGATGCCCGCAGCGTCTTCTCTATGGACGAGATTGGCGAGTTCTTCAAACTACTGTTCTCGTTCTTTGAGATCAGTCCGCAATTCTACGCAGAGGTCGGCGTTGGTGGCTTCGACTCCTCAAAGAATGCACTAATGGGAACCATGCTCAAATCTCTAGGTCTTGAGCTTGCGTTTGAGGGCAGCGCTCGGTTTGTGCTCAACCTTTTCACCTTTAGAGGAGGCGTCTTCGAATGGGACAACTTCTTCAAAGTGGTCGAATGGGGTCTACACATCAAGATACACATTGGCAAGGTATTCACTCTCATCGATTTCTTCACGGCTGGCACTGGCGGCGGAGCCTTATTGGCGGTCTCGGAGTTCCTAGGGCTTGATACCATCACCCTAACAATCTACTTTGACATAGTACTTGACATAGTGAAGATGGCGGCGACTGCTACGGAACCGGAAACATCCACACTTACCCTAGAAATCATCTTTGGCTTGGCACTGCACATACCAATCGAGCTCATAATTGTTGCAATAACGCTAGATGGGTCATTAGAGATCATACTGACGTTCTTCCAGGACTTTGCATCGAGCGCGCCGATGAAGATCACATTACGGCTCGTATTCACGTTAAAGGTGAAGCTCCGTTTCCTATTTGTCACTGATACTCACAAATGGACTTGGCAACCAGGAGGGCCATGGGACCTGTCACCAAACAAAGGTGAGGCGGAGTATGAACAGTCAGGAATAGGGTTTGACGCGGATGGGGACGGACTAGGTGACGAATTCGAGGAACGAACGCCGGGGCTTGATAAGAATAAGGCAGACTCAGACGGTGATGGCGCAAACGACAAGCTCGAAGTCCAGACGATGGGAACCGATCCATCTGATCCCGATATGGACAAAGATGGGCTTACAGATGGAGAGGAGTGGGACCTAGGAACGTCTCCTGTCTGGGAGGACTCCGATTGGGATGATGTACCTGACTATGATGAGGTGAGAATCTATGGCACCAATCCTCTTACTCAGGACTCAGACGGAGATGGCCTGACGGACGCCTACGAGATCTATACGGCAATTGACATCTCAAATGTCACACCCACTGTCACGGAAGTGGTCATCGGAGGTGTATCCTACAATGACCATACGGACCCGTTGAACCCAGATACAGATGGCGACTCGCTGATGGACGGTGACGAGGGTCCAATGGGTGCGTACTATGGACTTGGGAGTCTCTACAACGATACATACGATGAGGACTCCGGCGAGTGGGCAATGGACCCGAATCCAATCATCTTCAACGGAGGATTCACCCATCCTCTTGACTATGATACAGATGATGATTCCTATCTGCAACTCTACAACGGAGTCATCGACAGCCAGGCTCTCACATTTCTCAAGGACATGAACGACGGTGCTGAGGTGGCTGGTTTCTGGATTGTATTCTATGACGAGGAGGGTGAGCCCTATGACAAACAAGTGTTTACAAATCCAGTCAATCCTGACACAGATGGCGACACCGGAATCACAGACCATACTCCAGTTCCCGGTGCGTGGCTCAACTCAGACGGATATGAGCTCGCTCAGACTCCACCGACTGATCCGACTGATGGAGACACTGATGATGACGGTCTTCTTGACGGGCTTGAGGGAGTCCTTAGTCAATGGAGCAATCACACAAATCCATTAGATCCTGACACAGATGATGATGGTCTATTCGACATGCAGGAGATGCTCCTGGGATGTGACCCTAGGAGCTCAGACACGGACCTTGATATGATAAGTGACGGCGATGAGTTCTACCGCTTCTTTACAAACCCAAGAATCAGTGATTCTGACTTTGACGGACTCAGTGACGGCGAAGAGGTCTTCTGGTGGCATTCAAATCCCTTGATTGATGACAGCGATGCGGACCTTCTGCTGGACGGAGAAGAAGTACTCCTACACGACTCTGATCCAATGGACGAAGATACTGACAACGACGGGCTGACTGACTTCGAGGAGATATTGATCTACTACACTAGTCCGTTCGAGTATGATACCGACTACGATGGTCTTTCCGATGGTGAGGAGATTCTCTACTATGATACAGACCCGCTCAGTTGGGACACTGACCATGACTCTGTCCGGGAGCCGAACCAGTTCGGTGCTATGACCTGGCCAATGAGCGACTATGACGAGGTCAAGATACATGGAACAAACGCCACTGATCCTGACTCTGATCTCGACGGTCTATCAGACGGAATAGAGCTCTACCTTGGCTCGGGCGAGATTCCATGGATGGATCCCGTTCTACTTGACCCGCTTGACGCGGACACAGATGACGACTTCCTGAAGGATGGGTCAGAGCTTAGTCTTCAGAATGTAACAGATATCGTCTATCCTTACAGGGCTATCACTATTGTGAATAGGTTCAACACGTCACCAGTTCTACAAGACTCGGATAATGACACACTGACAGACTACCAAGAGGTCATCATCTTCATGACCGACCCCGCCAGCAATGATACTGACGGAGATGGCATAACAGATTGGTGGGAGATTTGGGTCTACAATACATCGGCACTATATGATGATACAGATGGCGACGGACTGCTTGACAACGAAGAAGTTGTTTCTGAAGTCTGGCCTTGGGGTCCGTGGCCTCCCACAAATTGGTCCATCGGATGGCAAGGTGGCAATGTTACTGAAACGATAGAACATCCAGAAGAGCTCCTGGCCTTATCAATGACGGAAATCACGAACGATAGGTTTGTAGCTGCAGCCGTCGTGCCGATATACACGACATCTGCTACAGATTGGGACTCTGACAACGACTGGCTTCCAGATGGTGCTGAGGTTCTGTTCTACGGGTCTGATCCGACCGATGAGGATTCCGACAATGATGGTGTCGCAGATACATACGAGTTTGATACCGACTATGATGGTTTGGCTGATGGAGTTGAGTTCATACTTGGTCTACAATCGACGCCCGGTGGAGGGATAATGGCACCTGACTCGGACCTTGATGGCATCTTGGATGGCGAGGAGTTCTACGTATATGGCACAGATCCTACTGACCGGGATTCAGATGATGACGGCTATGCTGACGGTCTGGAGATAGCTCTGGGCCTCAACCCACTGGCGTTCACTTCTCAAGAGGAGTTCGAGACCCATCTGGCGGTTCGGCGTGGCGAGCGTACCTTGTTAGTGATGACGCCCAAGCATTCCACACAGGTCTATCAGAACACTCCCGTTCAGGTAGCAAACTTCACGCCATTCCAGGAGATGTGGTTCAGGTTCAGAAACGGAACGGTTGAATGGATGGGCAACTACAGTCTTGACTACGATTCGGCTTCACAGCTTTGGAGAAGCAATGAGATACGTTGGGCCGCTAACCAGAACTACACTCTATACGTCTACGGGAGGAATGCATCCGGCGTTGTTCATGCAGCCTCAATCTGGTTTACTGTGCAACCCGGAGATGACCCGTTCTGGTTCTACGTCGGCATCATTGGTGTCGTTATGGTGGGCTTGGTCGTCGTATTGGGCATCGCACAACGAAGGACCGGGATTGTCGGTCGTGGTTTGAGGCGTCTTCTAAGACGTCCTAAGGTCGAACCGGAGGCTACTATGCCACCGGAGGACGCTGAACCTGTAGAAGGTCTACCGGATAAAGCGAAACTTCCTGAAGAGGCCCCGTCGGAAGGACCCGAATCGTCCGAGAAGCCGGCAGAGGGCAAGAGAAGAAAGGTGACCAAGAAGGAATCTGGCCCGGCCAAGGGCAAGAAGGGAGGTGCTTAGCATGAAACACAAGCTACTGACAATTGTCATTGTTGGATTGATGGCGGTAGGATTTGGTGCCGTTCCGAGTGCCCCTGTCTTCGCCGACATCGTAGATGTTGGCCTGGATCAACTTCCCGACGACATCGCCCCCATTGTCAACAGAGCGCTGTCTGACATATCTCCTTACCTTCCTGATGATTACGATATTGGCAGTGTTCTTGGTGACAGAATCAATGACTACAAGCTTACGTATGAGCCCTGGCGATCAAAGGCTGCCGTACACGCAGTTGCCTATGATGAGGACACCGGCTTCTTGGCACTAGGTGGTGGTTACCTCTTTGATAATGAGGTCCACATATTCCGCCTAAACGTCGAGAGTGGGCAGTTCGATAAAGTATGGGACACTGGCGACGGAGTCCTCAGGTCAGACGTCATGAGCCTTGACTTCGGCGATACTGATCTGAATTCCTTCATTGAGATTGTCGTTGGGAGCTCAGATGGGCACGTGTACGTCTTTGAGCAGAGGCACATCTATGATCCCTTCGCAAACACTGAGAACATGTTTGACCACGTCTGGACCAGTCCTGGAATGAGAAAAGTCATGGCGGTGAAGGTTGACGATGTCGACCGTGACTTCCGTCCAGATATTGTGGCTGGTGCTTGGGACGGGACGGTACGCTGTTTCGAGTATGATGACCACTCTGGATATCCGTTCGCAGAAGAGCATTGGATCACGTATCGGGAGGTCTGGAACTCTGGTGATGAAATCGAGGGCAAGATCTATACTCTAGAAACGGGCGACACTAATGGAAACGGACTTCCTGAGATAGTGGTTGGTACAAGGGAAGGCCGAGTCTACGTGTTTGAGAATGGTGGCTTGACTATATGGATTGACGGTCACCCATTTCCGCTTGTCAGAGACAACTACTACTATCTAAACTGGTCAAGCGCCAACTACACCTGGACACCAATCGTATCTATGGATGTTGGTGAGCTAGACGGATCCCTGGGGGACGAGCTGGCTATAGTGGCTCAAGGTCAGGGTCTGTTTACGCTTGATTGGAACTCGCTCCGACAGACGTTTGATTACAGAAAGGTGATCCGCGACTTTGAGCCGTGGGAAACCTTTGGTCTGTGGGGTCTTGACAAATGGGTTGACCGGGTTGTGTGGGCCAAGAACGTCACTTATCACGACCCTGTGAATTCCTCTCTCATAGTACCAGAGCCCATCCAGTACACTTGGAGTGAGGCGCTCCTCAAGTTCCTACCTGATGCAAACGTGTATCCATACAACACTGGCATGGCATCTTATACGGACGGAAACTACTCAACATTCGACACAACTGTACCTAGTGTCGACAACGCCACAGCCGTCGTTGACTTCGGACTGGACGAAGAAGGCACTGGAAGTGCATCTTCTGATTATGACCTGATTGTCACTTTCTATGAGATGTTGGATTCGAGCATTCGAACGAAATTCAACTTCAGCATATCTCAGGATGGTTCCACATTCGAGCAGGTGTCTTCGACAAAATACACCTACTTGTTCAACAAGTTGTTCATCGATGTTGACGATGCCCTCAGTAGGAGGAAATGGGACTGGTTTAGATACGCGAAGTTGACCGTCTATGACGGTGCAGATTACTCAGTCAATTCCATCGAACTCAGGTACATCTACAACCTGATAACAGATGCTCTGTCTGTCTGCATAGCCCCACTTCGCCTGGACGGTGATGCATATCTAACACATTCACGGGAACCGAACAGGATACTCGTCGGAGCGGTCAATGGCGAGTTCATCTCAGTAGGATGGAACGAAGGTCAGAACCGATACGAGATTTTGTGGGAGTCCGGACCTGATGACTTCTACAACCTGGGGACAAACATTTGGGACATCGAGTTCATCTCTGAGGTTGCCAAAGTCGGCCCCTCGTTCCCGATCTGGAGAATACTTGAACCACCATATCCTGACCTCCCGTTCCTACCATTGACTATGTCAGATCCTGGTTTCTCATACAACTCCTGGACTTACGCACAACTCCAGCCGTTTATGTCAGGCCTAGGCCAGTACATTGTTGGTACGAAGGGAGGTGGAGGTATCTATTTCAACTATCCAACAGGGTCAGAGGTTACAGACGTCGACTTTGCAGCCATGGTTGCTCCCATAAACCCAACCTTGGCAATAGGCGGCCCGTGGGACGTTTCCGCGGAGGCTCCTTGGTTTGCTAACTTCGATGGGACTTTTCATAATGAGATAAGTGGCTATCCATTCATTGTGTGTGGGATGCTGAAGCCCGAACTCGACCCGTTTGAAGTAACAGACCCAGAGGAGAGGGGGAAGGTGCTTTTCTTCTATAGGTCAGTTGTTTCACCATATCCGTACGAGAACTACTTCTCACTCGGATTCGTTGACACCACTGGCGAGCTTGTCCAGCTGGTCGGAGTGGCTCAGACAACGCCTCGTATGGACTTTGAAGATGTCGATGGAGACAAAGACTTGGACATGATTCTCTCCACAGGTGAGGTGTATCTGGCCAAGAACACATTCTCTGAACTCGGGGTGACGAATTTCACACTGGTAAGGGGATACTTTGATGAAGTGAACGAGTATGAAACTAGCTACATCTGGGGACAGCCCGACCTAGTTGATGTCGACGAAGATGGTGACTTCGATCTCATTATGAACTATGCTGACAAGGATGGCGCTACATGCTTCATCAACAGAGGATCAAACAACGATCCTACGTGGGAACAAGAGAAGCGTATATTCTCCAACCCGGGGCTTACCACCAATCTGAAGTACTTGGGCTACAAGGATGTCAGACTCGTCCCGAATACTGATGAATACACGCTCGGATACTACGATGACTTCTTTGATATTGAAGTGAAGGGCAACTTCACTCTAACAGGAATCAACCCAGATACTTGGAAGATGGTTCTTGCCGAGCCTCTCTACGATGCAATTGATAGCTATCTGGTTGCTACATACCCCGAAGCCCTTAGAATCGACTTCAGCCTAATGAACAGCACTGCTTTCAAGAACGCGGGTTTCCATATTCATGAGGCTTGGAGCAATGAGGATGATCTAGAGGAATGGACCCTTTCCATTGCTTCAGGAGACATTGATAATGACGGCAAAGGTGAGATGATAGTCGGTGACTACGATTCGAATGTATACGTGTTTGAACATATGACAAACAACACCTACAAGAGAATGTTCCGTTCATTCGACCTGAATCACACTGAGAAGAGTTCAGTAAGCCCCTATCTCTATGAGGAGTTGGAGGGCATTAGTGGAGATTTCAATAGACGGATTTGGGATCACGCTAATCATTTGATTGCAGACGTAGACCTAGACCAAGACGGTCTGAAGGAGCTGATTGTGGCAGCCGACCTTCAAATATACGTATTCGAGGAGCTGGGTCTTACCGGCGGGGATGCTATCGGCTTTGCGTACTCAATCGACATTCGTGATTCGGTGTTCAATCTGACGGCTGAGTGGGATCACGTGACCGAGGTGACCGCCATTGCAGCAGGTGATGACATAGACTACGATGGCAGGTTGGAGGTAGCAGTTGCGGCTGGTCCGTTCCTATTCATCTACAATGTTCCGCAAGATTCCTGGGATGGAACTCAGGACAACGACTTCTTCATGACGAGTCCCGCACTTGATGGCAGATACATGTTACTTGGCAATGCTCTCGCCGACCCCTCAGGCGTGTTGGACTACCAGTACGCCTGCATTGACGCCATAGTGATGTGTGACACAGATCAGGATGGATATCGGGAAATAATCATCGGAGGTACCCTGGACACTAGGTACTCGCGTCCACACGGTTTTGTAAACACATACGAATGCAAAGGAGGTACTTTCACTTGGTCCTGGACAGCTCCATGGGAGTTGATATTCTGGAACCCTGTCAGTTGCCTTACACTTGACGATCAGGACTATGATGGTGCCCAGGAAATCATCATCGGCCACAGTCATGGTTTTGATATGTGGGAATGGATACCGGGGACAGATTCGCAGTACAAGAAGGTCGAGTTTGTCACCGCTTCTCCTAACTATCCCTTGGTACAGCTTGATACAGTTAGGAGTGCTGGTGAGGACATCAATGTCAATGACTGGCAATATTGCAGTGACTTGACAGAAGGCAAGTCCACTCTTTCGGACAAGGTCTTCTTGGCTTATGTGAATCAGAGTCACCTATACTGGAAGAATTACACGATATCTACAGGAATTTGGGGTGATGCCGTACAGATCTTTGACGATGCGGACTACGACCCTGGAGGGTCGATGATAATAACTGAAGAAGTGCAGCCATGCGTGACCTCAGACAGCGATGGAGATATCTATCTGACATGGAAGGCCTTCGATTCGATGGGTGGCACATACGACTTCTATATCTCAAGGTTTGATGCATTCACAAAGACCTGGACGCAACCCACCAAGATAAGAACCAACGCCGATGTTACTAGAAACTTCCCCAAGGTCTGGGTATACAACAGTTCACATGTAGGAGTCATCTACACCAAGACTGACGTTAAGAGAGTCTATCGCAACTTCATACACAAAGGCACACCCACCGCACCACCGGTATGGTATGGCAACTTCTATCCCAACTGGAACGAGTTGGATGCACAGTCTGCATCAGTTGTGAAGCTACCCAGTGGTGACCACGCTCTTGCATTGTCCGCGATAAACACACTGACAGCAAAACCAGACTATGATATCTGGGTCCTTGTTGCAGACAGTGAGCTCAACTTCACCGGCTCCATCGCCCATCAGGCAACGACGTCTTTCAAAGACGAGATTTTTCCAGATATCAATTATCAGAGATCCGATGATGAATCATTGATAGTCATCTATGAGACTCCCGGGGTTCTATTCGAAGATCAAATAGGAATGGTTGGGAGCAGGGACAAGGGTGCAACATGGAGTGTTCAGGAAACTCTGAACACAATTCCGAACTACATTCAGAGAACTGAGGACCCCGATACAAACTTAGTGAATTTCACATATCAGGCAACAGGCGATCTGATATACGGCCCAACGGCGAAATCTCCATGCGTGCTGGGACTGACCGATGCCGGATTCATGTACGTAGAGATGTTCAGCCACTACTGGACCGGCTTCAAAGGTCAGGATTTACTTTACAGATTCAATACTGACCTTGTCTATGGCATCAACCCCAGCTCGGATTGGACCGGGAACACTCTGAGGAATGTAGTCGATCTCGACACGGGGGACACTGACAATGATGGCCGAAAGGAGGTTATGGTTGCATTCGAACAGCAAGTTGGCGTCTATGAGATGAAGCACTCCATTGGAGTTGATGACATGGCCGTTTATGAAGAGGTCTGGTTGTCAAAGGTATATGACAACGAGGTCACTGGTGTCACTGTTTATGACTCCAATGGCAATGTTTTCCCCGAAATCGGAATCTCAACCGGACGTGGTGAAGTCTACATCATGGAGTACCTCGACACTTCTGAGGGTGCAACCGAGCTCAGAGTTTCCGAGATGCTATGGGATTTTGCTACCCCCGGAATAGGTTCTCTGCCCGCCACACACGGACTCTTGCAGGTCTATGACGTTGACAGTGACACATATGACGAAATCATTGTCGCGGAAACTGACGTCGGGGAGGTCTATTGTCTGAATGACGACGGAGCTACTCTTGTCTGGAATAACACCGATGAGGGAGTCGGCTTCAACTTCATGTTACTTGAAGACATAACAAACGACAGCATTCCAGAAGTCTTGTTGACTAGCCAGAATTCAACCATTTATGCCCTGAACATCACGAATGGCTTAGAGTTATGGAGGTACAACATCGCTTCAGGTGAGTATCTAGGTATGGATGTAGCAGATGTGAACGCTGATGGCTCCGTGGAGATAGTGTTCGGAACCACCACAGGTGAGATATGGATGGTTTCACACCAAGGACAGTACATGAATGACACATCAGTATCGGTGGATGCCGCCTACCGGCTTGTCGTAGGAAACTTCACGGGTGACTCGACACTACTTGTCGCCGTCGTGACTGGCCAATCTCGAATTCAACTCGTGAATCCGGTTAACGGTACCGTGCTATGGGAAACCGCCGATTGGGTGACTGATTATGAGATGGATCTTTTGACTAGCGATATGAACGAAGACGGTTTTGTGGACTTAATCTATGCTACGAACCTCGGCGGTGGGCGGTTCGGCCTCTCGTTGCTCGACTTCAAAACGAGAACCACGTATTATAACACCACAGAAAGGGGGCTTATGAGCCAGCTTTTCCTCGGAGACTTCGATGGAGACAGTGTGGATGAGGTGCTGGTCCACTCTATTGACAAGGGACTCTTCCTTGAAGAACCCTCCACTGGTAGGAGTCAATGGAACTACAGACCTTCCGCCGAGAATATCGGAGTCTTGGCCATAGACGTTGGATATCTCGGCGGTTCGGGGACTTTAGACATCGCTGTCGCGATCAGCAACCCGTTCACGCCTCTCGGTATAGTAGGTGCCGTTGATGGAAAGAATGGAGTTCTCATGTGGTTCAATGTGACTAACGGACTTCCGTGGAGTGCCACCATTGCCAGACTACCGGGTATTGATTCAGCCGCGATAATTGCCTGGGACTTCATCAACCGAACTTTGCAGGCCTTCGAGGGCGAAGAGAGGATTTTGCCATTGACACCACCAGCCTACACGGCGCATCAGGCCTACTGGGAGAAAGAAACCTCTCCAGCAGCTGTTACCGGGATGTGGGTGAAGGATATTCTTGGAGATGCAAGAGATGAAATTGTGCTGGCCACCAGTACTCATAATCTGCTCCTAATCAACGGAACGACGAGTGCAGCTTTGTGGAATCTGTCGATCGGCGAATCTATCACTGAGGTGAGGTTTGGCCAGCTCGACGACAATCCCGACTTAGAGATTGGAGTTCTCCTTGACAAGTCGTCTGTGGCAATCTTCAATGCAGGCACTGGGACCAAGATAGGAACTATTACCCCGACTGTTGGAGTAGGCATTCTTGACTTTCATATTGCCGATTTTGTGCCCGATGCCATTCACATCCATCATGAGATTGCGGTTCTCTTCGAAGGCTCATCCTCTGCCTGGGTCGGTTGGTTTGACCGTTCAGGCAATTCCCTGTACTGGAGCCTAGCGAATGCAACATCAACTGGAAACCATATGGCCCTTGGCCGCTTTAGTGGGAGTCCCACACTCTACGATGTTGTCATTGGAGGGAAGGATAATACGCTCACGGTGCTAAAGGGTAATGGTGACCCTGGATGGAGTATTGGCACGGGGGCCAACATCGGCGACATCAAGACCGGGGATTTCGACGGCGATGGAGTAACAGACATCGCAGTGAGGACATACGGAAACTTGACTACAATCCTATCGCCAACAACGTCAGTCTACTATTCAGTAGTCCTTCCGGATGAGAACATACGGGACTTCTATTCTGCCGACCTATACCTCAGTGATGGAATTGATGAGTTGGTCATAAACTATGTTGATGCTGGGATTGTCGCAGTGCGTTACAAGGCAACCTATCCGTACTATGAAGGCGCATGGACATACCTGGCGCCACTTCGTGGTCCATATACTAGCTGTATGTGCACTTTCGACCACATGGATGGCGACGAAGCCGATGATCTCATCATGACGAATAACGAATACATCAACGTGGTCAGTGGTGCAACACGTCGTCTCATCTGGCATTATTCATCTCAAGAGAGATTGAGATCCCCGAAGATAGGCCGGTTCTATTCCGTTGCATCCCCACCAGACGTTGCTATCCATTCCAAGTGGAGATATCTCGTGGTGTCGGGGAGTGAGATTGCTCCTTCAGTTCCCCCAGTAGGGAGCTCAATGGAGCCAGCCGGCTCCCAGGTGGAAGCCATAATCAGGGCTGCGTTGGTCGCGACCCCCCTAATTGCCTTGACTGTCTTGATACCGGTCTATGTGCGTAGGCGCAGGGATGTGTTCCTGAAGAGATCATCCTCTCCAGACTAGGGTTTGATTTCTCTGTTAGGACAAACTGGCAAACCGAAACAGGAGGTTCCGGCGCCATGTTGAGGTCATTCCATGGCGTACTCGGTCACTTGAGATACTGTTATATGCTATTTAGTCGTATTACTATGTGAACAAGGAGACGCCGCGACCATCACTCCTCATTTTTCGGGATGGTGTCGCAGACACCTAAAGTTATATTCGCTTGTGCCCTAATGTCAACTGCGAGATAGTTGTGGTGGAGCATCAGCGAACATGACTGTCTCCAAAACAAGGGCGCAGCACATCTTGCGTGGGTCGGCTACGGAATCTGGCGTGCGTTCCGAGCCTCGCATTGTGCCCCAAAAATGGGCTATATGGAACATGACGCACAAATCATTAGGTGGTGGCGCGGCAAGTGTCATGTTGCCCACGGTGGTGCGCCCACCTTATTCTCAAGCCTCTTGATTCCATATTCCGAATCTGGGCGATGAGGTGAACAACCACTTTATATCGGTTGAACTCTGGGGCATACCAAGGTTTACTGAGAGATGTTTAGATACGCGCTGAAGAGAGTCGTCAGGGGCTACCGACTCTTCGTTGCCCTCACTGTTGGCGTCCTTATTGCCACGACTTTCTTCGCAGGCATGGTCGTATCTGCTGATGTTACATCTAGAGAGGCTCTGCTGAACGCTCTTCAAAATGTTGACTATGATCTCCGTGTCCAAGCAAACAATGTCACTTGGTCGAACACTGAAATGGCCGAGTTAGAGGCTCTTCTACAGGGGCTGCCCGAGGTGTCATCAGTAGACGTGTACTCGGAAGTCGTCTACACATACAACCAAACAACCGGGACGTCCTTTGACGTTATAGGGCTGAATACTCTGAGTGCTGCATGGAGTACGGTCGAATACATAAACGGCTCAACAACACTGGGCGCCAATGAAACCTACATTGTTGCGAGCTCAGTGAACGCATCTGCTCTGTCCGCGGGTGAGATTCTGCAATTCCCGATCAGAGTACAGACGACAGAATTTCCTTACATAGAGGAACTTGAGCTTAACCTCACGGTTGCTGGTTATGTGGACATTCCTGAGCGTACTGCGCGCCTGTTGAATCCTCCTCGATACTTGAACCTAGGATTCATCCAAATCGAGATTGGCAATTGGCGCGACTATAACCTCCTGCTAGTCGACTGGGAATCTACAATGGCTCCATTCATTGAATGGTTTGATGGATACGAGAATGGAACCCGGATGTTCATGACTACGGGATATGCATGCCAGCTCAACAGAGACATGGTCATCAACCCATATGATGTGGGAGGCTCTTCTTCCACTGTCAATGATATCGTTGCAAGAATAGAGGATAGAACAGCAGTTCTCAACACCGATGTGACGAATCTGGTCGGTCCTACACTCTCCATGGTGTCACTCATGTCCACAATCCTAATCGTTGCCTTCGTCAGCCTAGCGGCTCCTATCATCTTCATGTCTTGGTATTCCTCGACGATGCTCAGTGACGTAAGCTACAATCTGCGACGTCGGGAGTTTGGTCTACTGTCGACAAAAGGGCTTGGGCCGAAGTCGATCAAGAGAATGCTTGTGTTGGAAGGAGTGATAATCGGACTGATCGGCGGAATAGTGGGCTTGATTCTTGGTACACTACTTGGGCATATGGTGGTGGGGGTGGCAATCGATAACCCTCTCTTGGCATTCACAGGCAACCCTATGACCTCAGTATTCGTTGTTGCATTTGCGCTAATCTTGGCGTACTGGTCGGTTCGTGGTCCTGCAGAAAGAGCATCCAAGCTCGATCCTCTCGATGCGCTGAAGCAGTACGTATACATCGAGGAACGGAGAGAATACAAGAGGCTGTTGCCCACAATTGCCCTGGTTCTCGGCACCTACAAGATCGTCGCATGGATTCTAGGAATCAATATGCAGAGTGTGCTTTCGGGAGCCCTGTCCACAAACTTCCTTCTCCTCATAGTCACAGCAATATGGACCCCCGTGGACGGATTCCTCAACTTTGCAGGCCCTATCTTGTTTCTGTACGGTCTAACCAAGATACTGCTCCGAGGCTCACAGAAGTTTCAGGAGGGAATCGTTCAGACTTTTAGCCGATTCTTTGGTGCTTTTGGCAGGCTCGCGACTAGGAATGTGAAGAGGAATCCTTCGAGAAACGCGGCTTTGGTGTTTGTGGTTGCACTCATCGTCGCGTATGGATTGTTCAGTGTTGGAGGTCTCTTCTCAGAAGCGGACCGTGTCAATCGTACCACTCTATATGATGTCGGATCTGACGTTGGTGCAATATTCCCGGCAGGCACCAATCTCACGGGCACAATTGAAGTGATTGAGGGGCTTGAAGGGGTCCAAGCCGTCACGTTGGAGTACAGACTCACGATGAGTAGCACCACGGGCAGTATGGAGATACGAGGCATCTTCCCCGAAAATTGGACCGAAGCCGCGTTTTATGAGGAAAGCTGGTTTAGCGGTCCGTCGCTGGATGAGGTCTTCCAGAATTTCACGGGAGAGAAGATTCTCCTGTCAGTCTCTGTGGCCAGATCCCTTGACCTCAGGATTGGCAACTTCATAACGCTTCGTGGGACAAGCGCTAGCGATGTTCACCGGATGGAGATTGTTGGTCTTGTGGGATTCGTCAGTCCATTCGAAGCACTTCTAGGGGACATCGCTCGGGACTTCGGCCGATTTGCCTTCGGTGGGACTTACCCGTCTTTCGTTCCCAGTGATTTCCTCAACTCGACGGGTCTTTCTGAGTATGCCGAAGGTCACATTCTCGTCAAGACTTTTCCCGATGTAAACGGCACAGTTCTCGAAGAGGAGATAGCATCGAGATATCCCGAAGTAGAGAGCACAGACTCAGTGGTATCTTCACTTAAGGCTATGGAGGAGAACACCTTCGAGGTTGGAGGCACACGAGCACGTTGGGTGGGAGTTGTATTTGCAGTGGTATTGGCGATTTTTGGCACTGCACTGGTTGTGGGACTTACTCTGCGGGAAAAAGAGTACGAAACCACATTGCTCAGGGTTCGCGGGTTCACCCGAAGTCAAGTTCTGAAAGTCCTCATCGCGGAGATTATGGTGATGATACTCTTCTCGCTAATCCTGGGAGTTGGAACAGGGTTCATTCAGTTATTCGGCGACCTTGCTAATCAGAGCCAGAACTTGCAGCAGCTTGTGAGACCAGTGGTCGTCCTATCTATACCTGCGGTTGTTGGCATGATTACTATGATCGTTGCTGTCCTTGCGGCGGCTCTAGTACCAATAGTCTTGGCTTCGAGATTCACAGAATCGAAAGTTGATGTTCTGAGGGAGTAGAAATGGAATCCATACCTAGCTACATAGAAACACGAGACTTGGTGAAAGTATACGAGCTCGGCGATGTCGAAGTCCAGGCACTGAGGGGCCTCTCCATGAAGGTAGACAAGGGCGAGATAATCGCAATAGTTGGACCGAGTGGTTCTGGGAAGACCACATTGCTGAACATAATTGGAGGCCTGACCCATGCGACGGCAGGCAAGAGTTGGGTTGCTGGGAAGGATATCTCATCGTCTAATCCTGCACAGCTAGGAGCATTGAGGCAGAAGGTTGTTGGCCATATCTTTCAGACGCTGAATCTCATCCCTACTCTTACTGCGTATGAGAATGTGGAGCTACCGATGCTCGCCATCAATACACCTAAGGATGAACGCAAGAAACGCGTCACTGCACTTCTAGACAAAGTAGGTCTCGGGCTGAGAATTAACCATAAACCCGATGAGCTCTCAGGAGGCGAGAAACAACGAGTAGCGATTGCTGCTGCCCTTGCGAACGACCCACCGATTCTCATATGTGATGAACCTACAGGCGACTTAGACACTGAGACAGGAGCCAAGATTGTGGAGTTCTTGATAGGAGTGAATAAGGAAATGGGCAAGACCGTATTGATTGTCACCCATGATCCGGCAATTGCCAGACGGACTGATAGGATATATAGAATAATGGATGGTCGCATAATATCGGTCCAGACACCAAGTGAATCTGAAGAGGCCGGCGCTGCAATGCGGATACAAATGTACAGGGATCGACTCGCAGAGACTGCGCAAGAGCTCGATGCCCTTCAGAAGGCCTACAGTGAGCAGAGAATCACACCAGGAACGTTCGCTGAACGCTGGCACAATACGCAGCAGACCAAGCGTTTCTTGGAAGAAGAGCTGCATCGAATGGGAGTCTAGACCCAAAGAGTGAACGTTGTATCTTAATAGGACGACTCCTCTTGAGTTGGAGCAGAAAATGCCACGACCGATAATCGTAGTTCACGGGGGTGCAACGCGTTTCGACAAGAAGCGCCATGTCGCCATTCTGAAGGCAGTCGAGAAGGCCGCAATCACTGGGATGTGCGTACTCAACAAGGGGGGCTCAGCAGTAGATTCAGTTGAGGCCGCCATATGGGAGTTGGAAGAAACAGATCTCTTTACTGCGGGTCGTGGAGCCCGGCCAAACCGTGACGGTGAGATCGAAGTCGATGCGATGGTGATGGACGGCAACAGACTAGAAAGCGGGGCCGTTATGTCCGTTCGAGATATAATTCATCCCATCTCTTTGGCTAGGTACGTGCTGGAGCGGACACCCAATTCACAAATGGTCGGCACTGGGGCGAACAAGCTATACAAGCAGATGATTTCGGAAGGCTACAGGAAGGAGTCTAAAAGAAATCGCTCATCTCAGACACCCATGGCTGAAGGCTGTGACACAGTAGGTTGCGTGGTCGTAGACTCCGATTGGCGGATTGCCGCTGGATCTTCTACTAGCGGATGGCCAGGAAAGCTACCAGGCCGGGTTGGTGATTCACCAGTAGTCGGTGCTGGAGTCTACGCAAACGAGTTGGCTGCTGCAAGCTGTACAGGCAAGGGTGAACAGATACTGAGGATTGTCATGGGACGGATGGCTGTATTGTACGTGGAGGAGGGTTTCAAAGTCCAGGAGGCTGCAGACAAAGCGATGCAGCTGCTTCGCGAGAAGACGAGTGGGGAGGCAGGCCTAATCATGGCGGACAACTCTGGAAACCTCGGGATTGGATTTGACACACCACACATGCCTGTCGCAGTTCTTGGCCATAGAGGGGACTCGATATACAGCTCAATGACACCTCATGGCCGCTTTCTTGAGGAGCTCAGTTACGGTTGACTTCTTGTTAATAGCCCCGTCTGGAAGAGAAGTACAACGGTAGCGACAGCTAGAAAGAGGTCGAAGACAGTGGACACTATGAGCATCCCTACCATCGATGGTATATCGAGAACTTGCGCATAGGTGAGAATCGGGATAAGTAATCTGACCAAGTGCGCCGCTATTGGGATTGCTAGGTAGCGCCTTTGATCCTGGGAAGGAACCACCTGCAGGCCTCCAAAGATGCGGCGAGTAGCCCCATGGTTCTCCAGTAGAGAGGACATGTCGGAGCCAGCATTCGTGTTGCTGCAGAGATGATCACATCTCCCCAGAAGAGGATGACTAGTCCCACTGCAAGTCCGAGAAGCCCGCCGAATCCAATCAAGGTCCGGAGGACTCGAAAGGACCTATCTAGAACATCCATCCCCTATCACCGGAAACAAGACTATAGTGACAGGTGATGGTGGCATCTTGGCCGTAAGAGTTCCTGTTTGGAAGATTCATGCATTGGAGCCCAAGATGTAGCAGGCGGTGGTAAGGTTCTTCGAAGATGCGCGTCGATTAAGTGACCGCTTTGATTTCTCCCCGCACACCAATCACATAGGTTCTGATAGGGATGTCCTTCCCGGATTTCTGAACAGCTTCTTGTGTCGCCCTTGCCAACCCATGGCAACATGGTACCTCCATATGGATGAGTGCTATGTCCTTGACATTGTGCAGCCTGAAGATCGCTGATAGCTTGTCCACATTCGCACCGTAGTCTTCAAACTTGGGACATAATAGCACAGCGGCCTTTCCCTTCAAGAAGTCGTCATGAAGGCCTGCATATGCGGGGCCTACACAATCGGCGACTATCACAACGCTCGAATTCTCGAAGACTGGATGCTGTGGATTCAACAACCGCAGCTTCACTGGCCAATGCTGGAGTTGTGACAGTGCTACCTTCTCCGGTACCGCTCCCTCGTGAGCGGAATCTTCTTCTGTGGACGAATACGTGAACGCCTCTGAACCTGCGCAACCCACTGAAGACCCTGTGGCATCTGCGGCAACCGTCTGCGCCCGCACTTGAGCAACATGGGCCATTGCGGCCTCTTCATCAAACTCCACAGTTTCAACTTCCCGTAGAGTTAGCGCTCCCTCGGGGCAATGTCCTAGACATGCTCCAAGCCCATCGCAGAAGGTTTCAGAGACTAGCTTCGCCTTCCCATCAACTATCTGTAATGCACCCTCTGCACAACTTGGGACACACAGGCCGCAGCCAGTGCATTTGCCCTCGTCAATCATGATCATCAATCGCTTGACCATTGTCCATCAGACTTTCAGGAAGTACAAAACTTATATAAAGTAACTAGTTACCGAAAAGTAAGTGGTGCCAATGGTGAAACGTGTCAAATCCGCAGTGGAGGTGTGCCCAGTCTATGTGGCGTCCCGGATACTTGGAAAGAAGTGGATGATCCTCATCTTACAGACGCTGATGAGACCTAGGTCTGCAGAGGAAATGCGTTTCAGCGGCATACACAGAGATCTAGATTGGATCAGTCCCAAAGTGCTGACCGAGCGTCTGAGGGAGTTGGAGCACGAAGGGATTGTAGAGCGGCAGGTGGAGGCAACAAGCATTCCACCCAAGGTATCCTATAGTCTGACGCGAAAGGGAAACGACCTTCGAGGAGTCCTAGAAATGATGCAACGATGGGGTCTAAAGTACGGTGGAAGTCAAACGGAAGTATGCCTAGGTCCAGGATTCGAGAACTGCAAAGGATGCCAAGAACGCTTCCAGTGAGAAACTTACTCCCTAGTTGTCTTTCTCAATAATCCAGATGATCTCCTCTTCAACTGTAGGGGCCATGCGGGGCTTTGTCTTCATTCGTCCGACTTCTTCACCTGACTTCTTGTATACAACGATAGTTGGACTACTTGTGATATCGCAGACTTCTACCTCTTTCGGACTCGGCGGGACTGCCCAATTCGTCTTTGACCCGAACGGTGGTTTGGTCATTCCGCCAAACGCTCTTACCTTGAAGTCAAGCTCTTGTTCAAGCAGAGAGAGAACCGGGATGGCTCTTCTGGAGTCGCCGCACCAGTCGGCAAAGAAGGCGACGATTACGTAGTCATCGACGAGTGTCTTTAGTATATCAGTAGCTTCCTTTTTCAGGGTATAGCTATCTCTCTGCCTGATGAACCCTCCCCGATACGTTGCTGCCATGTTTTCTATGTATTCGGTGACGCTTGGAACATCCTCAGACAACTCAGATAGTGTGGACATTGATTTCACCTTCGTGAGGGAGTAAAACGTTGCAGAACTGTGTGTCCTCCGACAATCATGCACAACTTTGACCCTTCTGGTGTGCAGTATTAGTCAAAGGGCTCTCCATCTGCACCTCTCTTGTTGGTTAACGATTGTGCAGATATTGCTAATAACCTTTTGTACATAGTCCATTATTCCTCAGTGTTCAATAAACGGAACAATGTGTTCAATGATTAGCATAATATCAACAGGAGCTGCAGTATTCAGTAGGTGAACAATCAGTGAGAGAATACGATTCGGGTATAGGAATGAGAGTACTCGCCCCTGTAATCATCGCTGTGCTAATCGTGGCCGGTTTTGGAGCCACTCTGTTCTGGCCTCCAGGCGGCAATGGAACGACAACGACAACCACGACTACAACAACCACGACCAACGGTGGAGGCGACGGATACGGTCCCTTGGCTGCCACCTTTCTGAACAGCAAACGTGAAGATGTCGTTTTCTTTTGGATGTGCAACTCCAGCTTTGTGAACGATGACCTGTCAACGTTCTACAATCAACAACATGCAGGTACTTTCGTCGATGGAGTCCAGATGTGGCGCAATGACACGGACTACTGCAGAATAGAGGTCTTGTTCAGTTCGGCGGGGAGGGTTTCTGGAGAGGTAGGTCCAACAACCTGGTTCTGGCTTAGTGGATCTCTTATTGACGACGGTATCGGGCAGATGAACGATGCAACATCTCATCCAGAGTACTGGCCTCAGACATGGCCCGTTGACTTCTTTGTTGAAGTCTATTTTGAAGACCTGACAATGTTCTACATTGGCTACACTTCGTCAGATGGTCTGGTCTACATATGTAATGGCACCTGGACTGGTGGCTACACCGCTGGAGGCTGGCCAGAGATTGGTGAGCTGTTTGAAGGCTACTGGCTCATAGAGGGAGGTCATCTACAGGCTTCTATATCCATGTTCTACTCGACGATTACAAACACGGTGTCATACCCAGAGTGAGCACGGGTCTGCTGAGACCAACACTTAGATGTGGTAGGA
>LRSK01000009.1 GCA_001563325.1 Candidatus Thorarchaeota archaeon SMTZ1-83 | reverse complement strand
TCGTCTATGTTCTCAGGAGTAACCTGATCGGGCCGCGTTTCGAAGGTTAGACCGACGTTTCTGACATCAGCAGTTTCGTTTAGCTTCTTTGAGGCGTCAAGAGAGCTGCTCACTGAGCCATTCATTGCATCAAGACTGCCCTTGACGAAGCGCTCTCGATATTCTGACTCCTTGGAACACCAGTCACCACCCATCACAATCAGTTCGACCTTCTGAATTGAGTGCCCAATCGTGCGGAGTTGATTGAGTCTGTTGGTCGTCTGTCGATACGAATCGAAGTCATGCTGTAGGCCCCTCATGGTGGCTGGTTCGTGGCCAGTATAGCTCTGGGGAACCCCCAGATCAGGCCCTCCTGGGCAATAAGCGCACTTTCCGTGAGGGCACTTGTGCGGCTCTGTCATAACAGCTACAACTGCCACGCCAGAAACTGTTCGAACTGGTCGTTTCTGCATAAGAGGCTGGAGTATCTCAAGTTCTTCGGGAATAGCAGCCTGAAGCACATCAGCATTTGACGGCACTCGGGAAGCCTTCTTCCCTGCACATACTCTGGTCTTGATTCGGTTTATCTCCTGCCTTGTGAGAGACTTCTCTGAAGTGAGTAGGGCGTCTATTATCTCCCTGTGAAGGCTATAGTCATTCAACACAGACATTCTGATTCAGTGATCTGCGATGTGCGATTAAAGAAATCGGTCTGACAGATGTCACTACACAAGGTAAGGCTTAAAACATGAACCTGCGATGACGGGTGTAGCGAAGAGGTAGAATAGAATGCCTGGTTCACACGGTTCTTTGACAAAGGCTGGAAAGGTGCGTGAGTCGACCCCAAAGGTTCGAAGTCGTGAAAGGCACACTCCGATCCCTAGAGTACGCAACAAGAACAACTACACGAAGCGCTTCGTGAAAGGAAGGCTAGTTGGGCAGGCTAAGACTAGGTAATCTTCAGCACTCTTTCTTCAGACCCATCGAATCCCGATGGTATTCCCCAAACTCAGTTATGCGTTCAAGCTGACTTCTATTGAACACTGGACCATCGATGCAGACAAGGTCACCAGTGGGATCCATTGCGCATGTTCCACAGAGACCACACCCGCACTTCATGAAACGCTCCAATGATGCTTGAAAACCCATCTTCTTCTCAGTGGCCAACTTGTGCAGCCCAGATAGCATCAGCTCCGGACCACAAGTGTAGAGGACCTCAGCGGTCTTGGATGACAAGATGTGTTTTGCGGCATCTGTAGCTAGTCCCTCGAACCCCGCCGAACCGTCATCTGTGGACAGTTCCAAATTGAACCCGTTTATGGTCAATGCTTCGAACTCCTGTGTATACACAAGTTCGTCCTTTGTCTTCGCACCATTTAGAAGGACTACATCTACGCCTCGGTCGAGCAGTTCATAGGTCAGGGGTCTGAGTGGAGCCATTCCTATCCCGCCGCCCACTACAAGGGCGCTCTTGCAGTCTGAGTCGAAGTACGTACCAAACGGCCCTCGTATTCCGATTCTCTGTCCTTTTTGCATGGAGGCTAAGGCATTCGTGGCCTCTCCGATGGGAAGCACGGTGATCCCAATCAGAGGGGGTCTCAGAAGCGACACGCTCATCGGAATCTCGTCTACTCCTGGTATCCATACCATCAGGAACTGCCCTGGATGGATGTTCTCAACCGCGGGGTGCTCGAAGACTAGCGTACGTGCATACTTGTTCTCTTTCACGACATCGGTAACAGACACCGCTGTCGGATTACCCATTAGTTGTTCCATGTCCAATGTTCAGTCCCTCCCGGCTGCACCCACAATCTCAGAGGTGCTTACAAAGCCCTCTTCTCGAAGGTACTTCTGAACACCTTCTTTGATTCTCTGAAAGACATCAATCCCGGAGATGAGTGCAGTACCAATCTGAATGGCGCTCGCTCCAGCAAGATGCATCTCAATAGCATCCTCCCAAGTTGAAACTCCACCCACGCCGATGATGGGGATTGACAGCTTCCCGTACAGGTCATATACGCATCTAACAGCAATTGGAAAGATTGGAGGACCTGAGAGACCTCCCACGCGGTTTCCTAGCACGGGTCGACGCTGGAAGATGTCAATCTTCATTCCACGAACTGTGTTTATGGCCACCACCGCATCAGCCCCAGCACGTTCCGCGGCAACACCTATGGAGAGCACGTCGGAAGCGTTGGGAGTAATCTTTGCAAAGACAGGGCAATGAACTGCATCCTTCACCGCCTTGACATAGTCGAAGGTGAGTTCCGGGTCATGGGAGATTTGACTAATCTCTGCATGTGGACAGGAGAGATTCAGCTCGATAGCTGCTGGGCCCATCTTCTCTCCCTTAACCGCAACTTCCGTGACCTCTTCCACCGTATTGCCAAATACACTCAGGACGACTGGCACGCCAGCATCTTTGAGATTCGCCATCTCGTCATGAAAAGCATCAATTCCCGGGTTTGTCAGGCCAACGGCATTGAGCAATCCTCCGTGGGAGACTGAGAGAATCGGTCCTGAATGCCCTTTCCTAGGCTCAGGACCGATTGACTTGGTGACAACGGCATCAGCGCCAGAATCCGCCACTCGACGGAGTATTGAACCAGTCACTCCCAAGATCCCTGATGCAAGCCAGTATCCTTCTATCTTCAACAAGACACCTGGGTGAGTCAGGAACATGCAAGCGGTAATAAGGAAAGTGGCTATTCGCGTGAGAACCCAAGTTCGCTGAATAGTCAAACTTATCCGCTGCTCGGCCAGTCACTCATTCTCGGGGTACACATATTGAAGACCTTCCTAGTCCTCACAAGCTTTGGGTTCTTTCTGCTTGACAAAGATGGAGAAGTAGTATCAAAGCATCTTACATACCCGGATTCTGGACTTGCTGCTTCAGAGATTGCTGCCGTTGACAATGGCGAAGTGACTGAGAATCTCAGAAGTGTGGCAGAAGAACTGAGCAAACTAGGAACTGATGGACTAGTTGTGGAGAACAGCGCTCTGGGACAACTTCTGTCGCAACTGGTTTCGATACCAGTCTCTACTGAGGAGGACTCTTCAGTCACCAAATGGTTTCGTGAGAACCAAGACTCGCATCTGATAGACAACGGTATCCTTGAATCCAAGAGTGACGTAGACTCGTTTAGACGTGAGGTTTCAATCCAACTGGCCAGGGCGGCAATAACAGCGGCTAGTGAGGAGAGAGACCTCCTTGTCAAACATGCTATAGATGCGATTGGGGAGATAGACAAGTCAATGAATGTGTTAGTGATGCGGCTCAGGGAGTGGTACTCGCTTCACCACCCGTCACTGAACAGACTAGTGGAGGATCAAGATCTATACTCCCGAATAGTTGTCAGTTTTGCCGGACGTACCGATGTCAATGAAGACCGTTTGATTGAGATTGGTGTGCCCACATCATTGGCCCGTTCAATAGTAGAGAACTTGAAGAAGGACATCGGTGCCCCATTTCAGCCAGCAGACCTTGCCGTAGTTCGAAGTCTTGCAGAAGGTGTTCAGAACTTGTACAAGAGGAGAGTAGATCTTGAAGGCTATGTCACTGAGATGATGACTTCAGTCGCACCCAATATTACTGCCCTTGTGGGCCCATTGGTCGGAGCCCGTTTGATAAGCCTCGCAGGATCTTTGAAGGACTTGGCCAGGAAACCGTCCAGTACAGTCCAGGTATTTGGTGCTGAGAAGGCTCTTTTCAGAAGCCTCAAGACCGGCGCAGATCCTCCAAAGCACGGCATAATCTATCAAGTACCTGATGTTCATTCGGCACCGTACTGGCAGAGAGGAAAGATTGCAAGAGCACTAGCCGGAAAGATATCCATAGCAGCCCGTATCGATGCATACTCCGACCGAGATGTTGGAGAGAGCCTGAGGCAGAAGTTCTTGAAGAGAACAGAAGAGATCAAAAGACAGAATCCCGAGGCTCCACCACCCAAACCTCCTAAGAAACACCCCCGCCGCACTCGAAAGACTCAAGGAAAGAAGAGGGGGTTGAGAGGAGGAGGCAGCTAGTGCTCAAGGTTGTGCCCCACAAGTTTCCAGGCATTTTTGAAGTGCAAGACAAGGGAAAGTCCTCTCTTGCAACTCGCACGCTTGTTCCAAGACAGAGTGTCTACGGGGAAAGGGTAATAGCTGATGGCGAACACGAGTACCGCTATTGGACACCGAGAAGATCCAAACTCGCAGCGGCCATTCGGAGAGGACTGGTACAGATGCCAATTCAGCCGGGTTCCAGATTGCTGTACCTAGGAGCTGCATCTGGTACTACTGTGAGTCACTGTTCTGACATTGTCGGCCCTGACGGAGTTGTGTATGCGGTGGAGTTCTCACCGAGGGCCGCTCGAGGGCTTCTAGAATTGGCACAGTCACGGAGCAACATAGTGCCTATTGTTGAGGATGCAAGATATCCGGCGAGGTACTCCTCTCTCGTATCTGGCCCCATAGATGTAGTCTACCAAGACATCGCACAACCGGACCAATCCCGTATTCTTCGTGACAACGTCAAGACCTACTGCTCCTTCGGTGCTTGGGGACTCATAGCAATCAAGGCTAGGAGTATTGATTCAGTAGCGCCTGTTGACAAAATTTACAGCAAGGAGGTCGCCACTCTTGATAGATTGGGACTTGAGGTGACTGAGAACATCGACCTTGAACCACTAGAAAGAGACCATCGCTTTGTGGTCTGTCGAGTCACGGAGGAAATAGGTTGAATCCGCCCATTGATAGAATAATCGAACACGAGATTGATTCGATTAACGACCATATGCCGGTCACCAGACACACAGTAGATGAACTGTTGCAGTCTGATTCACCTCACTACATAACGAGGGGGGGTGAAGTTTCGATTCTCAAGAAAGATGAGATTGCGAAGATTGCAGGGGAGGTTCCATCTCGATTTCACAAGGATATCAGGCTTCCCATTGTGATTCTACGCCGGATGGACTACGGACCTGGGATCTATTCGATTTCAGGGGAGAAGGCCGAGCTATTTCTTGTTCATCGTGTCCTAGGACATGTTGACCTACAATGGGGAGATTTCCAGACTTGGAAGCCGGTGGAGAAGCTGATGCGCCCACAAGTACAGGCCGTAAGACGGAGGTTTCCTTCTACCACCTGCATAGGTTTCGTCACAACAGTAGACGACGAATGAAATCGGGTTGACCGACTCTATGCATAGATGCAGCAGCTTACATTCAGAAATGTCTAAAAAACTTCAAGAGGGAACACGAGAAAGGCTTCTAGGATGACAAGAGCACGAACACAGCTAATCAAGGAGGTAACTGCAAACCTAGAGGAGGCTGGGTTCGACATCTCAACACAATGCGACTTGAGACCTAGCTGCTTTGACATGGCAGCACGAAGAGGGGACCAACTGATTCTGATCAAGATGCTTGGCAACATAGATGCATTCACCCAAGAGGATGCAATGGCGTTACAGCTCGTGGCACAGTTCTTTGATGCAGTACCCTTGATTGTGGGGAAGAAGACTAGGAGGGGAATCCTGGATAACGGAGTCGTCTACAGAAGGCACGGAGTTTCCACAGTTGCTCCACACAGCTTCCAGAGCATGATAATCCAAGAGGAGAAGCCAAGAGAGTTCATTCAACGAGGTGGAAGGTTCGTCACGATTGATGGTGCCAAGTTGAAAGAGGTTCGAATCTCACGTAGCATGACACAAGAGGAGCTAGCAGGATGCATCCAGGTCTCTGCACGAGCGATTCTTGCGTACGAGAAAGATGAGATGGATGTCAGTACTGATGTGGCGGAGCGTCTGGAGAAGGAGCTAGAAACCGACCTGATGATTCCTATCGACCTCCTGACTGAAACATCCATTCGCAAGGACATTCCCCAGAGTAGTACCTCACCTGACATGCCATACCTCACTCAGCGTGTAAACGACTTCTTCGAGAAGCTGGGAATGACTGTGTGGTGGACGGATAGGGCTCCCTTCCATGCTGTTGCGAGTGAGAAAGGCCCTCCTCTGATGTCCGGAGTTGGCTCACTCAGGAGTTGGACTCTTCAGAAGCGTATGGAGATTATGAAGAGCGTTTCGCAGGTGACAGAGTCTGACGCGGTGGTCATTGTCGAAGAGGGGCAGACAGATGAGTGTGTGTCAGACGTGCCGGTAATAAGGCAGCTTGAGCTGGATGACATAGACAAGCCCCGTGAACTTAAGAAGATCATCGAGGAAAGGTCGGAGAGATAGTCTAATCGCCATCAAGACGGGATTGAATACTCTCAGCTTCATCTAGGATTCGCTTCACGGACTCCCAGCTCTTCCGGACTATAGGCGGCAGGCGAGCGCCCCGTTTTACGAGATTTTGTACGTATCTCACTGACTTGGGATCATTCGGATATCCCGATCCGAAGTCGCCATAGACCTGATGCAGCTCTGCAATGACCCTCTCCCGTTCTTCCTTTGCAATGATTGATGCTGCAGAAACTATTGGATACTTCGAGTCAGCCTTGTGTTCAGAGATAATCGTGCACCCTTTTGCCAACAGCCTACTTCTTTCTCCGATTACATCGCCGAACCGGTCAGCCTTCACGTCTGCTGCGTCAAGATACGCAACTCTGGGCTGCAATTCCTTCAACACTGAAACGAACTGCCCAATCTCAATCTCGTTGAGTGAAACACCTCTTCTGCGGAGTCTGTCAATATCCGAGGCCGCAACAGAGCTAATCTCCACCTTCTTGGCAATCTTGCGAACCGATGCCGCAAGCTGACTTCGCCGTCTTGGGGTCAGAACCTTAGAATCCCTGACCTTGAGTTTTGCTAGGCTTGGAAGTGCATCATCTTCAAGCAGAACACCACAGACCACCAGTGGACCAATCATTGGACCTCGTCCTGCCTCATCGACTCCGGCAGTGCCCCAAAGACCCTTGTTTCTGGGATTTGATTCGCTCATGGCTATCGGGCAACAGAATTCTGCTGGACCTACTTAATGGTTGCCAAAACAAGTGTGGGCGTAGCGGTGAAAATGGTGGGGCGAGTGGGATTTGAACCCACGATCGACGAGTGTCTTCGGCGACGGTCAGATTCATGACCCCGCTGTTCTGGCTCGAAACGAGCCTGGATCTGGAGCCCGTCGCCATGCCGGACTAGGCCACCGCCCCGAAATCGAGGGCGAGGACACTGACACGGGTTAAGAACTTTTCGTAGGAGAAAGGGGTGTCTGGTCATCAGAACGACGTGAAGAAGCGTCGCGTCGGTCACAGACAAAATGCCCAAAATGCGATAACTTCCTGACTAGCGAAGACATAACGGACCTGAAATTCAGGGGCGTTCTGTACACGCACTATGCCTATGTCTGTAGAATATGTGGCTACATAATCGGATTCAGTGCAGGCCGGCCGTAGTGTCGGCGTATCTCGTGATTTGAAGGGAGGTTCTGACCGAGAAGCACTTCCCCTTTCAATGTCTTTGGTCGGGGATTAGCCTCTATGAGCATTCCTATCTCCATTGTAATCGGTCCCCAGTCCGATGTCATGTGCCTCTTCAATGCCACTGGAAGTCATCCCATTCTTGGAGTGCCATCGTCTTGCATTCATATCTGGTCTGCATCGGAGCAGTAGCTTTGCATCGTTGTTGCAGAATGCTGAGAGTATCGTATCTGTCCTGATCCTAAGCAATCATGTCCCGCAAATAGGGAGCCCATGTATTGTGGCAATCTGTCTTTGCATCGTGCAAACTCGACTCCGCAAAGCTAGGGTCTTCATCTGAAACCTGAAAGATGACTTCCTGCTGTAGGCTCTCTAGCATGTCGCATACCTCATCCAGATCCATAGGCAAAAGACCATCTTCAAGTCGACACTTGATCTTGAAGCCTCTTGTGTACTCGATTCTTGCGGCCCAAGAGTGACGTGCCAATACTTGGTCAATTGCCATTCTTAGTATTCTCTTTGCCACTCTGGCCCCCATGGCTTTCGAGCAAGCCTTCATCATTCGTGTAAGTATGCATTCATTGATGAGAACCAGCTGCCGCTCGAGTGACGCTCTTTGGATTAGACCCCTATTTACGAGAAGTCCAAGCTCTAGGAGACTGTCCCCAACATGCTGAGGCTGTACCTTCCTGAGTATTGAAGCAATAGGTGATCGTCCATCGAGAGCACCTATTGTCTTGATTGAGTCGATGGAAAGACCCAAAGGATTACTGGCTGTTAGAAGAAGACTAGATGACCCTCCCGATAGTAGGAGAATGTCATTCTCATCGGGCACATAGACTACGTTGATACTTCTGTTCCAGAGGGCTCTGGATATCACCTCAGCTGTGTCGGCAAAGCTTGCATCTAGAATGCTCATGGCCTCGTCCAGCGTCTGTCTGTCCTTCATACCAAGGAGAATCTTTGCTATCTTGAATGACCAGCTTGGCAAGTCAGATGATATCGATTCTTCATTCCAGTCTAATCCCTTGAGAATGACTGACCTTCCGCATAGTCTGTCGCCAACAAACGTTCGCCTGACGAAATTGTCGAACTCTTTGAACGCACCTCCTTCAATCCCATCTGCATCCCTTAGCACAGCGAAGCAGTCCTCGAATTCCCTAACAACCCGGCGCAATCTGCTCCTGACTTCATCTGTTTCTCTTTTCACTACCAGAACGCCTAGAGCCCAATCCCCTCCCTCAACGAGGAGAGTGGAGTCAGAACCATAATGGGTCCTCCAATGGGTCAGCTCCTTTCCTGTTATTTCGCCCATGAAGCTTGTTATGGCTGACACAAATCCGGAGATGACTTGTGCATCTTGAACCCCATGTACAAACTCATGGGAGTATGGGGCTACACCTGTGAATCGGTTCAGAATGAATAGGAGTTTCTCATTGGAGAGTTCTGAGTAATCTTGCGTCGTTGCCCTGCCCTCTTGGACGCCCAAGAGGGAAGCTAAAATGCTGCGAGACGAATTTCCGACCCTCACTTTGAGGCGTCCCTCTTTATCTGGTTTGTTACTATGATGAAACGTACTTGCCGATGGCATCAAAGAGATCCTTGCTTCGAATTGGCTTGGTCAGAAAGCCCAGAGCTCCAACACTCATAGCTTCATCTTCCACTGTATTGTCTGCACTTATGAACACAATCACGGCGGAAGAATCAAGGTGCAAGATTTCACGGGTTGCTGTCACTCCGTTCATCACGGGCATCCGATGGTCCATAAGGACAATGTCTGGCCTCTTGTTCAATGCTACATACTTCTCTATAGCTTCAGCTCCATCGTATGCATGCTCAACGACAAAGTGACCGCCAATGGTTAGGATTCGCTCAAGTACCTTGTGAAGAAAAGTATCATCATCAACTATCATGACTCCGACCATTATTGACTTCCCTCCTGGCCAGTCTCATCTTTCTGTGTATACCTCATTAGAATAACAAAGTTGGCTCCCTTTGAATGGTCATTCTCTACTCTATCCTCAACACGAATGTATGCTCCGTAGCTATCTAGAACAGTCTTCACCAAAGTCAACCCGAGTCCTAGACCCATTATGCTCTCTCTACGATGAGAAAGCTTGTCAAACACCATCTCCTTCTCGAGATTAGGAATCCCCGGTCCATGGTCCTTGATTTGAATTCGCAAAAAGGGAGTGTGTTTGATGACTTCCGACTCCACCTCAATCTTGACCTCTGGCTTCGTGTCGAATTTCATAGAATTATGAAAAAGACTGAAGAACACATCCTCCAAGAACCTGTCTGCCATCACAGCATGCTGACCAGGGGCAAGGTCTGTTGTTAGCTTCAGTTGCTTGTCGGGAAACGCCTTGTCTGCTAGTTCGGCTGCGGCCGTTATTACTTCATGCAGGTCCAGCAAAGCGGTCTTTGGGCTCTTTGCGTAGATTTGAGTGATCTTACGAACGTTGGCAACGAGGCTGGACGCTCTCTCCAGCTCAGACAGCCCCTCCTGAATAAGCCCTTCATGCTGAGGAGGAATATCTGGACTCAACAGGAGAATCTCTAGCATGGACAGTATCTCTTGATTTATGTTCATGAGATCATGAGCCATTAGGTCTACAAGGAATTCATTGCGTGCCCTTGACTCAGCCAATTCCTCCTCGGTCTTCCTGCGATCAGTGATGTCCCTGAAGAAACCAGTTGCTGCAACTATCCTGTCTTCTTCTCTGCGTGGGAACAGGCTGCCCTCCACGACTCTCGTGTCGCCCTCCTTTGTCACCAAGACTACTTCCACATCCGTCTTGGTTTTTCCTTTCAGGACTTGGGAAATCAGCTCTTGGTGTTTCTTCAGGTAACCAGGGAACAATATGTCTTTGACTTTAAGCTCTCTCAAATCCTTCTCTGAATATCCAAGAGTTTCGAGCCATGCACGGTTGACAAATTCGAAACTGCCGTCAGGCTCGATACTGTGAATCAGGTCGTTTGTCCCGTCAATCAGAGAAAGAACCAGCTGCAGATTTTCCAATTTGGCCAACATCCATACCTATGTCTCAGGAACGTCTTTGACAGGCAACACACGAGTCCTGCATTGCGATTGGATTCCCGTGAATTATGAATCTTGTTCGTAGGAATCATTGTCAGTCCTTCAGTGCTGAAACGCGGATGTTGCATCTCTTCTCTCTAAGATTCGGACTCCAGACTGTTTCCATAATCTGCCCACTCTGAGAATACTCATAAGTAACAGATGGCGTATTCAAGCTAGGTCCAAGAGGACTCGAATAAGCTGAAGTCTGAGAAGACTACCAATCCTTCGTGAACCATGAGTCAGATTCATGGAACAATGAAGAGAAATCGTGACGAGGGGCATTCTTGTCTGCTGATGATAGAGTTGCACATCAAATAGTGTGTCTACACAACATTACAAAGCTTCTCTCGGACCCAGAGCGAGAACTAGAAGAAGTCCTTGACACACTCGTGCATCTCCTCCCTGAAGGATGGCAATTCCCAGACATAACAGCAGCGAGGATAGTGTACGATAGTAGACAAATGTGCTCATCCAATTTTGTGGAAGCTCCATGGGTACAGTGTGCTGAGATCTGGGTACTTGATAGGAATGTGGGTAAGTTAGAGGTTCGATACCTGACAGAGAAACCTGAAGCAGATGAAGGACCCTTCCTTCTACTAGAACGAAACCTTCTAGAAACGGTGGCAGCTGAGCTCGGGAATTACTTCGAACGCAAGGAGATGGAACAGACAAGAGCGCGACAGACTAGAGAGCTGGAGCTGTACGCGTCACTCCTACGTCACGACCTGAGAAACGATGTGGGGGTTCTTCTTGGCAATGTTGATGCCATCAGGATGTTGGCATCAGATAGAGATGAAATCGTGGAAGAGCTGCTAGTTTCCACTGAAGCAGTCTGTGACCGAATGCTAAGCCTTCTCAAGGCGTTTGGCCTTTCAGTAAAGATGGCTGAGGGCAACATCGTTTCTTTGGTCAGGAGAGTGTCCAAACAAGCAGAAGAGGCCAGCATGAATCTCTCAGTTGTAATAGAGGTAGACGATGACGCAGAAGAGCTAACAGTCCCTGAAAGTGTCCTTCTTCCCACGGTCTTCGATAACCTTCTCAGGAACGCTGCTACTCATGCGGGCGAGAACCCTACAGTCAACATTAGGATATCGAGAGAAGGCGACCAAGTCAGGCTAATAGTGTCAGATGACGGCCCTGGAGTCCCAGAGGAGATTCGCGATGCGCTGTTCAGAAGAGGGGGCTCCACACGAGTTGGGGGAGGACTTGGACTTTACTTGTCACGAGAGATCGTTGAAGCAATGGGCGGCTCAATTGAACTTGAACCGTCACAGCCACGATGTGGTGCAACATTCAGCATCCTATTGCCTCTGCTCTAGTGCTTGAAGAACATGGATTGTTTGCCGCACCATTCCGCGCCTAGGAGGCTCCAATGTACATGGGAAGCTGCTCTAGGGCCATCTCAGCACTCGTGACTCCCCCTCGACAATGCTGAGTCACGAAATCAGACAGCCTTAAGACAAAGCTATGTCATCGTACTTGGTTGTCTAGGGACCAATACACTAGACAGGGGAAGGTGATAGAGGAGATGACAGTCATGAGAAGGCTTGTGTCTCTCGTCGCAAAGAGAAAGGTACGGGAGATTGAGCATGTGCTCAATAATCAAGTAGAACTCAATGAAGAGAAGCTCAAGTCAATTCTCAAGAAGAACAGCAGTACTCTGTACGGTCGAATGCATAAGTTCGATACGATATCGACACCAGAACAGTACGCGGAAAGCGTGCCCCTGACAGACGCCAAGAGCATGCAGCCGTGGATTGAGAAGGTCCACAGGAATCCCACAGGAGGAGTTCTCACCTCTGAGGACGTCATTTGGTATCTGATGACCTCTGGAACTACAGGGAAGCCAAAGAAGCTGCCAATCACGCGGAGTGGTCTAAAGGATACGAAGACTGGCTCCATGTACGGATGGATGTCCTACATGACCTGTGAACCTGGCAACGACAGGATCGTTGATGGAACTATGGTCACCATTGGAGCCCCTGCGGAGATAGAGAGGATCAATGGTATACCAGTTGGATACGCAACTGGCTTCTACATGACCAGACAGAACAAAATCTTCCAACGTCTCGTTAGACCAGGGATGGACGTATTCAATATGACTGACAATGAAGCAAAGATGTGGATTTACGCAAAGCTGATTGCATCAAGTAAGACCACAGTAGTCCAGGGCATTGCGACGCTCGGCCTAGCTCTACTAAGAAGAATTCAGAATGAGTATGGGCCTGCATTGCTTCAAGAATTCAGAGGGACAAAGCATGAAGACAGAATCAAGAGCGCTCTCAATGATGATGGCACTATGAATCTTGGGACACTATGTAGTTCTACGGGCTTTCGGAGGCTGGACTTGCAGGTATTCAGACCACGACAGAACCAGGAATACAACTCCTGACCAATCTGGTCCACATGGAGTTCATTCCTGAGAGAGAAGTGGAGTCTGAGGATGCCCACGCAATCCCACTTAGTGAGGTCAAGAAGGGCAATAGGTACGAGTTTGTGATGACTGGTGCCAATGGATGGTATAGATACCGTCCTGGTGATCTTTTGACCATCGCAAGTACTGATCCCTATACCGTCACCAAGATTGCCAGAACGGGACGAGCTATCAACATGGCAGGTGAGAAGCTGTCTGAAGCACATGTGCAGAATGCGATCTCGGCAGCCAGTGAGAAGACCGGAGCCAGTGTCATGGACTACACAGTCGTGGGTATGTTGGACCGAGCTGAAGGACTTCCATACTACACTCTGGCCGCTATGTTCGGGGACGAGACCAATCCTGGTGACTTTGTCATAGCCTTTGAGGATGAGATTAAGGCCACGAATACAGAGTTTAAGATACTGAGAGAAACTGGAGCGCTGGGACCGACTCAAATCGAGTACATGCACAAGTCCTTCGCGGAGGAAGTAGTGAGAGAAACACATGTTCAAGCCAAACCCATCCCACTGACGGATGACACGAGAGTCCTAGATATATGGAGGCAGCTGAGCAAGAAGAAATGATGCTGACTTGGGACTCCAGAAAGTCATTGCTGGCATCAAGAATGAGGGGAGACCTAGAGCAGGTGGAGGGTATCACCGGCATTCAGATTTAGTCAAACCATCACACACAAGTCAGACGTGGCAACTTCAGTGGTACTGTCGACAGAAGAGCATATCCTGCTATCTTCGAGCCGCGGGCAGCTCAATCACGAACTTAACGCCCTCTTCGGCTGATCTTGGCGAACGATCTTCCGCATGTATTGTCCCACCGTATCTACGTACGAGCGCACCAGCAAGCGGAAGCTCGATTCCGCTTCCAGGAGATGCTGACCGATTCTGCCAGTCGAACATACGAGTCTTTGCTGAATCGGGAATCTTCGGGCCACCATCCGAAACCTCTATTCTGATGATCTTGTTGTCCTGTGGTGAAACCTTGATCATAACATCAACTGTTCCTCGTGGGACAGTCATACGGTGGATGCTATACTTGATGATTGCCGTGAAACACTGCACGAGAATGTCTTCTGCAAGAATATTAGGAATCTGTCCCGCAGTCATCAGATTGAACGAAACTTCTCTCCCGGGCTGAGACTCTCTGACCCGCTCATATGCTTCTGCAATCATATCGTGGACACTAATCGCTTCAAGCTTGATGTCCTGGTCCCCGGGCTGTGCAATTGACTTCACCTCATGAAGGAATGCGACTGAGCGCAGGACCTGGGCTTTGATCATTTCCAAGCTCTCAGAGAGAGAATCTGAGTTCTCTAGATTGTATTCTGCAGTTTCAGACTCTAGTAGAATCCCCTGCAGCATGTTGCCCATATCATGACTTAACATGTCAAGATAGAACTGAGCAAGGTCGCGTTCGCTTGTCAGTCTGCCAAGAAGTTGAGAGAGTTGCTCTGTTTCCGATTCTTCGACGGTACCTGTCACATCATTCAAGATGACTAGTACGGTGATCGGCCTACCTTCCGTGTCCAGGCGATGTGGGAGGATATCAACCTGATACAGTCTGTCTGAATCCAATGGGTCGATTCTGACGTAAGGAATCGTCACCTCCACGCAGTCAGTGAATACTCGCTCCATGCCATCATCTATGTAGGGCAAAATCGTCCGAGCTGTCCGAACGCCGACATCTCTCGATTCAGTCAATTCGGAGAAATCGGTCAGTCTTGACGTTTCAATATGCCCTTGTTTATCCACTACTAAGATGCCTACTTTCAGCTTCGAATAGATACCAGCAAATGTAACAGTACCCATAACGGCGCCGCCCGCGGCAAATAACAGCAAAGATGTCACCAACGATGCGATTCCGAGCTCAACCTGACGAAGTAACGATGCGAATATCCCCGTCACAAAAATCATTGTAAGATATCCAGCAATGACTAACGTAGTCCCCCGCTCGTACTCAGGTTTCGCAATCACATACGGGTTATCACGAAATAAGTATAGATAGTATAGAACCAGCCCTCCAAGAACAGGCCAAAGAATGATTGGTGCTAACATTCTGGCCGTTTCCGCATCCAACAGAAGATAGAGAACTGTGAAGAGCGGAAGGAAGACCACAGGTAATGCATATGTGGCTGGACGCACCCACCTACTCACCATCTTGGTTCTTGCCATCGCGCTTTTGTGAAGCATGTCCAGTCCGAGAAGCATTAGCGGTAGCCCAATGACATAATCCAGAGCACGAAGAATGGACCTCAGCTCAACACCGGGGTCCATATTGAGCCAGAAATACAGGTTAAGATGATTGATTGCCGCAAAAAGAGCAAAGAGAGTGAAGGTTATTGCACTGCGACTGCCTTTCCATAGAAATTGGTGGCCGAAGAACACAGCGACTAGTATGGCCACTGCCGCTGAGAATAGCGCAAACTCATACATGTGCAGCTGAACTTCCAGGTATCAGTAACACGGCCGCATCTACGTGCCTACAGATTAGTCCCGAATCCTACAGGGCAATTATAGTCTAATCAATTGTTTTAGTGTGAATCTTGGGATAAAAAAGAAGACGTACCGGCGTCTAGACAGCGGTCTTTGGCTGGCCAAAGATAGACTTGAGCATCACAACACTAAGACATGGATTTGCCCTAGAGTCAAGGTGACTAGGCAAGCTACGCAGGATTCGTGATAGTTCTTGTTGCCTAGCAGTGTGGGGTGAAGTCTATTCCTTGTTCTCTCCAATATCTCGGAGAATGACCTGATAGAACTTCAGGCCAGATATCTCGACTGTGCCCGCAGCACATTGGACGGGAACACTATTACTGTCCTTCCTCATGACCGTCAGCTCTTCAGTAGCGGACCCACGAAGACTCACAGTTTCCATGAGCTTGCCAGCACTTTCAACGAACTCTGGAGTGATGAAGTTGTAAATAGGACTGCCTAATAGTTCTTCACGAAAATAGCCCAAAAGCTCTAGTAGGCGTTTGTTGACGTCAACCACTGTGGCACCTGCATCGCATAGCATGGTGGCATCCATGGACTGCTGGAACAATTCCCGGTATCTCTCTTCGCTAACACGAAGTGCTTCTTCCGCCTTCTTCTCCTCTGTGATGTCTCGTATGACTGCAACAAGACTCTGCCCATCATCATGAAGATTCATTGCCGCCGAGAACCAGAGATGCACTCCGTCCAACTCGACTGAATAGTCAAGAGTGCCTGCATTCCCTGTCTTCCTAATCTTCTTTCCGACCTCCCTGAGGTTCACAGCAATGTGCTGAGGCATGATACTGTCTACGGGGTGCCCCACGGAGGCCTCAGCCGTAGCATGAACGAAGAACTGCGCAGTAGTTCGAAAATATGCCCCTCTGACCCGTTTGTTTCCCGACTTCTCTCTTGGTGGATGCTGCTCAATTAGGCCCTGTTCCTGAAGCTTCCTGAGGTGGTAATAGCAAATGGGCGTACGTAGAGACAGACTTGGCTCCGCAGAATGGATTGAATCCAGAATCTCTGGAACCGTCATCCAGAGTCTTTGAACTGGCTTCTCCACTGTCGTTGACTCTATGATTCGAGTGCCATCTTCCAGTGTTCGTTCCTTCTTAGTGACTTCACTCTTGTAGTCCACTTGTCCCCGGTCAAGCGCCCGCAGAATCTCTCTCCTAACGGGATCATACAGAGAAGCTCTCTGCTCGGTGCTCTTGAGGAGTAGGAAGGTCCTATGTTCTGTTGCAGGCAATTCAGTCCCAGTGCTGTCTTGCATAGTCATCTGATTGTCACATTCATCATTTCGGTCAAACAGAACTCTCCTTTGACTGCACTGATTAACGACCCCAGCAATATTTATTTGTTTTTGACTCGGAATGATATTATATTCAAGAAGAGTTGAATAACGAGGGTTGGTTAGTCTGCTCACACTGACAGAGATTACTGGACTCCCACAAGGTAGTCTCACACATTCAGAGGCCATGGATCCTGCCAGAGTGTATCTTGGGAGCTTGCCGTTTCCGAAACCATGCGGTATCATGCAAAGGACCATGAAGGAGAATGTCTTCAATGCTCGAACATTTATGGAAAGAAAGGGTCTCTGATGTACCACGCTTGGACCGATTGGTCGCCAGAACCGCGGATGACCAGTCAGATATTATCAATGAGAGGGCTCTCTTTCTCTTCGACAGCAATGAAGGATTCGTTCATTACTCACACGAGTTTGTTCAGGGACTGGTCGACACAGAGTTCAGAGCTGCCTTCGTAGCCGCGATGTCTAGCTTGCTGACAGGGAGTTCTGACCCAAGCAGGTCGTCTGCAAAGACCTTGGTGACTTCAGACGGCGTCTACCTAGTTGAACACGGTGAATGGTCAATCGGTCTTATTGCTGCATCTGTGGAAAGAGACCAGCTCCGTAGTCAACTGAAGTTAGTCATCTCTGAGTTTGAATCGCGGTTTGGGACCCTCCGAGGTAGAAGTCTGGGCCCAGACCGGGTTCCTGATTTCGATGACTATGTGATGAGAGTCTTTCTGGCTGATAGAATCTGGGAGCGCACCCTTTTGAAGAGAACTTCAAACCCAGATAATGTCGATGTGCCGGAGGACGTAAGTAGGTTCACCGCCAGACTGTTCTCCCATGGGCAAACAGTTAGAGAAGCAGCAGACGCGCAACATCTATCCATAGACATTGCGCTGGAACTCGCAATGAAAGCCTGTTGGTCTGGCGCACTCTCTGCCATCAGCCCGGAACCGCTCGGTGAGGTGCATGCACCCACGGAGAAGGCCAAGCGGCTTCTTTTCAGCGGTCATAAGTCCAGTACCATCTCCTTGGCTACTGCTCAAGTCGTGGCGCGTATGGATGGCCGCACTCCGACCCTTTCCCTCCTGCAGGGCACTCCAGTAGAGGAGTTCAATCGAATAGGATACGAACTCGGAGCACTCATTATGAATGGACTTGTCACTCGAGTTTCCCCTGGAGCCACCAAAATAGTCGAGTATGAAGTCTTCATGACCCGCCTGCTTGACGCATGCTCTGATCTGGTTGGTTCCGGAGTTGCATTCCGCTATTTCGAAGAGGCAAGAGCAAAGGCCGCTGTTGCCTTTCCATGGGTTGCGGCAGTAAAGATCAGGCCCGGAGGAAAGGTTGAATGTCCTACGTGGGGCCCAGGCTTCCTTGCTCTGAGTGAGGATGCTGTAACTGCAGGACTCGGCAGAATCGTTTCTACCATCAAGGACCAACTATCTGACGACGTAGGTGATGAACGCAGTCATGTGGTCGTTGACTCCATCGCATCAAGCATTGGAATCGATCTGGGGATACTGGGTGCACTCTTTGAGTTCGCGATGCGGATAAAGAGGTTGATTCGGGGGATGCCCGGTTGAATCGCCCGCTGAGACCCTCATTGACCGGTTGTATTCTGTTCCTTGTGGGATTTCTGGTGCTAGCGAGCTCGTTGGATGACCGAATCTTGGGGCTTGTGACTCTTGATTTGCTCTCTTTTGATGCGCTTGCCATTGTTGCCTTGACCTTCTCGGTGATTATCGGGACCAGAGGAGCCACAAGTCTTGCGAGAAGGAAACTCGGAAGACTGGACTACCTGTTTGTCTCTCTGTGCATGACTCTTCTCTTTGGACTAGTGGGTGCGGTAGCTATTCTGGAGGCCCCGCTCTTGGCACTTGAAACTGAAGGACTTGGGCTCATGTTTCTTATCCATTCAGTTGGACTAGTCCCAATTGTGAGCTACGTGTTCATCTATAGAAGCACGGAGAGAAGGTTGTTGTCGAAAGGATCCGATTTCGCATCACCTGTTCAGGCGCGAGCAGCTCTCGTATTATTGACGGTCTGCTCTGTGGTGTTGCTGACTCTTCTCTCTATTGGATATGTGTCCCTGTCGGTCATGATTATAGAGGTCGCACTGACAAATGAGATACTTGCACTTGCTGGAATCGTATCCATTGGCAGGATATTGATAAGCCCAGGACTTAGAAAGGCCCTGCGGCGCGTGATGGTTGGTCTGGTGCTGCTTTTGGTAGCTGACTTGAGCCTTATCGTAGCGATGACATTTGACTTACTCATGGGTCTGAGTCTTGTCATATCCGTACAAGTTCTCAGTTCCCTTTCCATCGTTTCCGGAATGACCATCTACGCATTAGTACAGAACGGAAACACTAGAGACCCACCTGCTACTCTCTCTCTCCTGACTCCCACCTGAGGACTATCTCAAAGTTCGCTCCTCTTGAATGATTGCCTTGGACTCTGTCCTTCACAATTATGTCACCGCCATAATTCTCCAGAATCTTCTTGACTAGAGTCAGCCCGAGCCCCATTCCCAAGATGGTTTCCCTTCTGTGCAGGCGCATGTCAAAGATCGACTTCTTATCGCTATCCGAAATGCCCGGCCCATGGTCTTTAATCTGAATCTTGAGGAGGGGAGTGTCTATGACCGGCTCAACATCTACCTCTACTTTCACTTTATCCTTCTTGTCGAACTTCATAGAGTTGTGCAAGAGACTATAGAATACATCCTCCAAGTATTCGTCGACAATCAATCCGTATTGACCGGGTTTCACATTGGTTTCGAGAGCAAGCTCTTTCTGTGAGAAGTCTTCTCTCACTGATTTCGCAGCCTTTTCGAGCACTTCTGCAAGGTCTAACTTCATCGTTTCGGGGACTACCGTTTCTAGACTTGCTAGCTTCCTGACATTTATGATTAGATTGGATGCTCTCTCAACCTCTGATAGACAATCTTGAATGAGGCTTCTTGACTCTCCAGAAATCGAGGGGTCATGTAGCAGCACCTCAAGGGTAGAGAGGGTCTCTTGGTTTATGTTTGTGAGGTCGTGAACCATCAAATCGGCTAAGAAGTCCGATCGGGCCCTCGATTCCTTGAGTTTCATCTCCATTATCTTCCTTTCACTGACATCGCGGAAGAATCCTGTTGCAGCGATGATTTTCTCCGCTTCTCTTCGCGGAAAGAGGCTGCCTTCGACATATACTATGTCGCCGGTCTTGGTCGTAAAGGCCAGCTCAACACCAGTATTAGACTCGCCGACAAGAGTTGCAGATATCAGTCTGAGATGCTCATCCAAATGGTCAGGGTAGATAATGTCCTGGAGAAACAGGGAATCAAGCTCACTTTCGTCGTATCCGAGCGTTTCAAGCCAGGCGTTGTTCACAAACTCGAAGCAGCCATCCGAGTCAACACTATGTATTAGGTCGCTGGCCCCTTCAATGAGAGAGATAATCAAATGGTAGCTTTCCATTCCAATAGAATCCCCCTTCTTCAGAACCGGAAGAATGCCCAACAGCATCCTCGTATCGGCATCGCTGTTTTACATGTGTTCATTATGAATCTTGTTCGCCTAGACGATAATCGTCTTTGATGAGACTAGGTGGTTCGGTGGCTCTCTCATCACGCTCGGGCATACTGGCACGCCCTTTGACACGTGGCCTTCTCATACATCTGGTCAAGTCACATGGAGCCGTTTCACATTGCCACCCCCATGACTGCTCTGTCGGCATACTCAAATCATCAGAATGAGATTGCATCTCAGTAGGACTGGTCCAATGTTATCTTAGAGGCTGTCGTCGATGAGTCTTGACGAGTATCGTCTGTGTGAGAGGTGTGGTGGCACCGCACGCTATGTGGGACTGGAACAGACACCAGCTGGAATACGTAGGAAGTTCCGATGTGACTCATGCGGATGGGAATTCTACGGATAGCTTCTTCAGATATCTTCAGGCAGAGCTGGAATATACTACGAGCGTTCGTGTGTCGTCAGGCCAGACTTCTCCTCGGAGAGTATATGCTCATTGTTCGCGATGCCAAGCATGTTGGCAAGATGCTCGTGCAAAGATTGAATACCGACTTGGTCAGAACACTAGGACAGCCGCGTGGTCAGCCGAAGGTTGAGAGTGCTACATTGGGATGCGGTGTTCTTGCGGACGACACATCACCTCATGGTCAGCTCGTAGTCGGTTCTTCAATGAGGGTCTTCGCACCCCAACTCCTGCTTCCGCGAATCTTGCCCTATTCTATAGTCGTCCGGTTTCGCGTGTCTTTTTCGGGGTCAACAACCCGGGTCGAGTCGTAGCGTGTCGTTTTCGGCAAGGCAAGGGCGGTTTGCTCGTTGGAGAGCTGGAAGTGCACGAACATGAGAATGGAAACCAATGGCGAATATCAAGGTGACTCCCTCAACGGTGCTGAAACACGCGGCACCGTTTTTCTTGACCCACACGATACGAACTAATCCGTTCGGATCTATTCTGGGCTAATGCAACCTCATCTCGTGTATGTCGACGAACCAGACACAAAAAGGAGCACACAGATTCAAGAAACGAAGAAATAAACTATAGTCAACAATGGAGAATGGTACACATGGAAAGTGAAGTCTGGCTCGCAGTGTGAGTGGTTCATTCAGCAAGCACAATGAACGACGGCTCTCACGCGTAGAATTCCTTCTAACAGCACAACCCCTGAACGTAGAGCACTGCTCCTATGATGATGAGTATCCACCCTGAGGTCACGTAGTGGGGGTTCCTAATGGTCTGTCCCTAGGAGGTGCAGCTCATTCCCATGAGAACGAATGCCATGAGGACTACTGTCACAGCACACTGAATAGGCATCTGAAGTCGCGGCTGAGCACAGCTCCTAGCCATCTTCTTCAACCTCCCAAGTCCCCGTGAGGTCAAGCTCTAGCAGACGGTCCATGACTCTTCTCGCCACTGTGGGAACTTGCTCTTCCCACTTGGCACCGGCTATGACAATCTTGCCGGAGCCGAATATCAGGACCACAGTCTTTGGGTCCCTCATCCGATAGACAAGACCTGGGAACTGCTC
>LRSK01000008.1 GCA_001563325.1 Candidatus Thorarchaeota archaeon SMTZ1-83 | reverse complement strand
GCATGCATCAAATCACAGAGACTCTCGGGTGTGCCCAAGTTCCATCGAGCTCTCAGCGTTCCCATATCATAACGAGTTCGAATGAATGAGTTCATGTCAACTTCATCCACAATGAGAAGAGCCTCTTTTCCAGCAACATCAATTATCTCCTCTTTCTTGGTTGCAAGTCCCTCCGAAAGATAATAGGTATACTCCGGCCCTATGTCTTCCATTCTCTCAATAGTAATCTCCACTGCAAAGGATGGTTCCGTTGCAGTTGCAGCGATCACACGGATGTCGTCAATGACTTTCAGAGTCTGGCCTTTTCCTATCTTATACCTGACAGTAATCTCTGAAACAAGATCGCACCGTGTAATACTCTGAAGCACATCATATTTTGTTAGATACTTGGTAATGCGATGATGTAGGGGGTCCTTGACCAAATCGCTTCCCATTGGTGCCCCTCTAAAGGCAGTGACATACCCTGCTATGTAGAAAACTGCCACAAGCGCGATTTCCGTCATCGACCCAATTACAGGTCCTACGACATCCATTGAGAAAAGAACCATGAATCCCAAGAATACTGTGAGCATTAGAGTAATAGCCCAACCGCATCCATATACTGGATGACCTCCCAATTCACCAGTTCTGAATTCTCCTTCATAATACACTTCTCCAAAATCATCCAAATTCCTGACATCATCACTGAATTCAAGTCGGTCTGGATTCACTTTGGTGGCTCTTTTTCTTAGCACTCCAAATAGACTCCCTAGAAGACAAGCTCCTACTGGTGCAAAACCAATAAGGAATACAACATCAACTCGATTGTTATACGGAGGAGCTCCCAGAGGATCCCCAAAGAATCTCGCAACCAATAATCCAACAACTACAATGAAACCCATAATCGCAGGAAGTATCCATTTTGCCTGACCGCTTCTGTCAATCTCCTCGTACATACCACGCGCACGCTCACGCCTCCCGAGTTGTGAACGAAATTAAGGCTTGCGAGGAAATCAGGTTAGCCCAAGACAGTAAAACCAGCCCCCTCTCCATCAGAGTCATCAATTCTCCTCTTCCATTGGGCACAGTGTCATTCTCGGGACTCCTCATAATTGTCCTCGAACCTCAGAATGTGGACCCCTGACTCTTTGAACACTGCAATGGCAATGACTCTTGGTCAGATGTTTTTGAATCGTGGTACAGCTTGTTTGCTCTGTCGTTACATATCACCAGGATAGAGGAGTGTCTGAGTTGAGCAACCAGCTCCCTCTGATCTCTTTGATGTCTGATGCAATAGCCAATTAGCAAGAATAGGTCCAATAGATAACATCATAAGCAAACTCCCGCGGCAAAAGGGTACAGGAGTACCACGAAAAAGCTGCTTTTCAGAATGGTTTCTTTGAGGGTTCAATCCAACATCGCACTCCACGGAAGATCACGCTAGTTTTGTAGGACCTGTTATTCTCAAGAGAGAGTATATACAATGAGTTACGACGATAGAGAGCCTATTGAGGCTACAGTGGCTGAGTTGAAGCCACGAATGAAGAACGTCACCATTTCCTTCAAGGTCATGGAGACTGGTGAAGAGCGCGAGGTAACTTCCCGTGACAATGGAGATAGCCATCGCGTGCTGGATGCAGTAGTTGGCGATTCAACTGGGGTCGTGTCAGTACCCCTTTGGGATTCAAAGATCGACGAAGTGGAGATTGGAAACACCTACACGCTAAAGAACGGCTACACAGGTCTTTTCCGAGGCAACCTACGACTCAACATAGGAAGATATGGAGAGCTGTCTGAGGCTGAAGAGGCAATAGACGAGGTCAACATGGATGTTGACATGTCTGCCGAGGAGCATGAAGACTCGCGACGCAGGAGCTATGGCGGCGGTGGCGGCCGAAGCGGTGGTAGCTACGGTGGCCGTGATCGTGGTGGCGGTGGCGGTTATAGCGGCGGTGGCGGCGGCTACGGCGGCAGAGACCGTCGTGGTGGTGGCGGCTACAGTGGCGGCAGACGCCGGTACTAGAAGTCACTTGCGACACTAGCGATTCTATGCAACTCACAGAAGTTGCGAAAACGGGCAATCAGTTGATTGCTCGTTACACTCTTTCTTCTTTCCCTGTCTGATTGTCAGTCTAGGAGAACACTTCCTGTTTCATGCAACGACTATTCCTAGATAGCGACGCTTTTCGAACGAAGGTGCATCCAGAGTGATAATCGTGGTCTAGGTTTCTTTGTGCTAGTTATTCATCGGATTGTAACTTCGTGCGTGTCGTAAGCCATATAACGAGAGCACATCTAGCGCCAGACATCGCCGGGACATAGGAGTGTCTGAGTTGAGCGACCACAAGGAGCTATACAATCAAGTCTTTGACCTTATTGAACAACATGACACATGGATGCAGAACACCCTCAATCTGATTGCTTCGGAGAATGTCAGTTCTCCAGCAGTGAGGTCGGCCATAGTCTGCGACTTCCGAGACCGCTACGCAGAGGGCTGGCCAGGTGAGAGGGTCTATGCTGGATGCAAGTATATCGATAAGGTCGAGTTGATTACAATCGACCTGGCTAGGAAACTGTTCAATGCGGAGTTTGCGGATGTTAGGCCAATCTCTGGCGTAGTAGCAAACTTGGCAATGTACACTGCAACCATGGACCCGGGTGATAGAATGATGGCCCTCTCCATTGCACATGGTGGCCACATCTCACATGCAAGGAGAGATCTTGGCGGTACGGCAGGGCAGATTAGAGGTCACAAAGTCCGAAACTGGATCTTTGACGATGAAGAGTTCAACATAGACGTTGATGGGAGCATGGCTCTCATCAAGAAGCTTCATGATAAGGGCGACGAGATCAAGTTCCTTCTATTTGGTGGTAGCGTGTTTCCATTTCCCCATCCAGTGAAGGAGTTCCGCGAGATTGCAGATGAGTACGGAATGACAATCGGCTACGACTCTGCGCACGTTTCGGGCCTGATTGCAGCAAAACGATTCCAAGATCCCTTCGGAGAGGGCGCCGACATAATGACGGCCTCCACTCATAAGACAATGCCCGGACCTCAACATGGAATTGTCTTGGCAAAAGAAGATTTCGCAGAAGCCATCAAGAGGGCTTCATTCCCGGGACTGCTGAGTAACCACCACCTTCACAATGTGGCAGGACTTGCGGTCGTTCTTGCTGAACTGATGGAGTTTGGCGTGGAGTACATGGACCAGATTCTGAAGAATGCCAAAGCATTAGCACAGTCACTGCACGAACGGGGATGGCAAGTAATTGCAGAACACAAGGGTTTCACCGAATCGCACACCATCCTTGTGGATGTGACTGAGACTCCGATGAAAGACGGTAGAGTTGTGGAAGAACAACTGGAAGACGCGAATGTAGTCCTCAACAGGAACCTCTTACCATGGGACAAGAAGAGAGGTCGAGACTACAGAACGCCAGGGGGCATCCGGCTGGGAACAAGCGAGCTGACTCGTCTGGGAATGAAAGAGTCCGAGATGGATGCAGTTGCTGAGTTCATGCATCGGGTTGTGATGAAAGGCGAAGATATCAAGAGGGTTGCCGCGGACGTTTCCGAGTTTCGAAAGGACTACCAGAAGGTGCATTATGCATTTGACACTGAGACCGATGCGTATGCACATCTGAGATTCATGTAAGAGGCCTGCCTTAAGGCCACCTCTCAGGGGATGGACATGGACACGAAAGAAGCACAGGACCTGATGCGCCGCATATACCTGAAACGTGACAAGGCACGCGGTATAGAACGTACACTGCTCCGGACATTTCATGAACTTGGAGAACTAAGCGACGCAATTCTGGGAAACAAGGGTCAGGCTGCGGTCAGTGATGAGATTGCTGATGTCTTCGCTTGGCTGTGCTCCTTGGCCAACCTGCTTGACATTGACCTCTCTGAGGCGCTGCTGAACAAGTACAACAATGCTTGTTCTAGATGTGGTAAGGTTCCATGTGAGTGCACAGACGCGCCATGATACAACAATTCCTCAACGAGGAACAGAGGTCTTTAATGGTCGAATGAGCAGGCCCGATGATGGTGATAACTCTTGAGTACTCATGATCAGTATTGTCGTGAATGCGGAAGCCCCATTCCAGCAGGAGCAGAGAAGTGTCCCAAATGTGGACATCTGGTATCTCAGGCCACACGGTCTGGTACTAAGTCGTCCATTGACGTATCAAGACCAAGGCAGACGCAGAGTGCAACATTTGGCGATATGATTTCTGGAGGCGACAACCAACCTGGAAAGTATCAAATTGCGGATGGATTTCTACTAAACACCATGACGGGCGAAGTCTGGAAATATGATGAAGACAAAGAAGTGCTCAAATCTGTCCAAAAAGAGGAAACTCTTCATAGCCTTCTGGATCAGATTAAGGACTTCATGGCAATTGAGCAGGAACCTGGCACGCCAAAGGATATTGCTGATGAGCTCTCACTGAAGCTACAGACAGCTATGGAGCGAAGATCAAAGGTCATCAGCACACTATCAAATATGATGAAGAAGATGGCGTCAACTCAAGACACTATTGTCCGGAACCTAAAGTAGATTGGTTCTTGACGAGTCGCATGGAATGAGATGAATCTAGCCCTTTCAAGAAACGTTCTCATGTCGGAAGGATTAAAAACGCAAGGTGGGGTCAATTGACCAATCAGGAGCTGTAACGGCATGCCGAAGACCGCGAAGAAACGCAGAAAGAAACGTGGAGAAGGGCCGATGCCAAGTGGTGGCGCTGGCTTGGTTCGTTTCTTCGAAGACGAAACACCTGGCATAAAAGTGGGCCCTACTCTAGTGGTGATTTTTGCTGCCATTCTCTTGATCGCCGTAGTCATAGCACATGTTTGGTCTGTGTTCCAACCAGCATGAATCTAGCCTTCCACACTCCTACTCTCGGGACCCAGAGAGCTGCGTCCCAAGGATTATAAAGAATATCGAGTCGGGTCCCAAAGCCCCAAGACTGGTGACTCTCATATGAAGATCAAAGGCGAGCTCAGAAAGTACTGTCCTCGGTGCAAGCAGTACACAATCCATTCCATATCACAATACAAGGCAGGGAAGAGAAGGAGCGGTGCAGAGGGCGAGAGAAGGATGAAAAGGAAAACCAAGGGATATGGTTCATTTCCAAAAGCCATCCAGAAACGTTTTGCGAAGACAACGAAGAAGACTGTGCTCAAATACAAGTGCAAAGACTGCGAACACATTGTACAGTCGAAAGGTATGAGAGTGAAAAAAGTGGAGATAATGCGTGTGTAGGTGGGATGGATGACGAAGGGAGAGATTGTACAGCAACCGAGATCGCGATTTCTGAAGGTCCAGTGTCTAGATTGTGAGAATGAACAGATAATCTTCGCATATGCCACTACTGAAGTGAAATGTCTGAAATGTGACAAGGTCTTGGCGCGCCCAAGTGGCGGCAGGGCCAAGCTCGAAGACATTGCAAGGGAGATAGAGCAGTACTCCTAGAGTAGAGCCCTAGTTTTCCTCAGACACCCAGATTGGCCTCCGTCCTCCCAAATCTATATTAACCCAGCCTTGAGGTTTTCCGAGAAGGAGTGGAAACAATGGTTCTGAAGCGTGCAGAATGGCCCCAACCAGACGAATATGCGGTGGCCGTGGCAACCAAGGTCGCAGCCTATGGAGCATACGTCGTCCTTCCAGAGTACGGGAAGAAAGAGGGTTTCATTCACATCTCAGAGGTCAGTAGCACGTGGGTCAGGAATATTCGCAATCATATCCAGGAGAACCAAAGAGTCGTTGTCAGGGTCCTTAGAGTGGATCAGCAGAAGAAGCATATAGACTGCTCTCTTAGGAGAGTATCGAATGAGGCGAAGAGAGCAAAGAACAACGAGTGGAAACGTGCTCAGAAGGCGGAGAAGTTCTTAGAGTTGATTGCAAAAGAGAATGATATGACCCTTGAAACGGTCTATCAGAAGATTGGTTGGCCCCTTGAAGATGCCTTCGGTGAGATCTATAAAGCTCTGGAGGTAGCCGCTGACGTAGGACTTGAGGCTCTGGAGCACGTAGAATCCACGAAGAAGCTGCGCAAACAAGTCGCAGACCTCGCAAAGGCCAGGATTGAGATACCCTCGGTTGAAATAGAGGGCGAGATGAAGATACAGGTCCCAGGTCCAGATGGTGTTGAGGTCATAAAGTCGGCTCTATCGGAAGGACTCGTAATGGGCGAGTCCAGAGAGAAATCTGAGGTTGAGATCTATACCCTTGGTTCACCACGCTACAAATTGCGTATCACCAGTCCTGACTATAAGGAGGCTGAGGACCTCCTTTCAGAGATTCTTGCTTCGGTAACCAAGACTATCGAGAGCAAGAGCGGTACAATCGTCTTCGATCGGAAGTAGTGGTCAATATGGGACGCCTCTTCAAGTGTACAGTGTGTGAGCAGTACACTCTGGAAGAGAAGACCTGTCCGAAGTGCGGAGAGCCTGTCGTGACACCGCATCCACCCAAGTTCAGTCCTCAAGACCGCTACGGAGAGTACCGAAGACAGGCCAAGAGAAAGGCGAGGGAGGGTTCTACACAGCCCAGGAAATGAGTTGCCAAATTCGGCAACTGGCTATCTGGATGCTCGATTTCCTCTTCACTAGTACAGCTCTATCCCGGCCCAGAACGTAATCCAGTCTGAATCAAAAGTGGGTTCACCTGTATCCACGTTGTTCCAGAAGAGGAGTTTGAGCTGATAGTTCATTCCTTGGTTCACATTGATGTCTTGTGGTGTGTCGTCACCTATTGGGATTGTGAATTCGAAGAAGTTCTCACCGCTGCCAAACTCGCTTGAGTTCAGTCCTGCGGAGTCCTCTGCCCAAGAGCCATCGAAGGCCACGTGTCCGTCAAAGAACTCGTGACCGTCATAGTTTGCGATTCGCAGATCGGAGTCTTCAGGTGAATCGAGTGGAGCAAGCTGTATTCCCAGTGCATCTTCGCCCAGAGTGTAGTTGTCCATTTGGACCCCAAAGTACATGCGAGTGGAGCTGACACCTGTGTAGACCTTGGCGGAATAGCCGCCTCCAAACACGACATCGTAACTCGGTAGTGCCTTCTCGCTGTCGGATAGGTTGCCATCCATTCTTACGGCGTCAATGTCCCCTACGTCTGCAATCCAATCTGCAGAGGTCCTATTGAGATACTGGTAGTACATGGTATAGTCAATCTCGTAGATCTTGACAGTCCCGTAGGAGGCACTGTAGTAGAGGTTCGTAAAGGCACCGTGAAGGTCAACAGGCATATAGGAGGTCCAAGTCGTGTCACTCCACATGACTCGATCCATGCTGACCCTATCTGTAGTGAGTCCCTTCCCGTAGGCCTCGTCTTCAGTCAATGGTTCATCGTAGACCATCAGCTTGTATATGGTGGAATTATAGAATGCCGGGAGAGTGGCCTCTTCCTCGGCTATGTCTGGCGTGTCCGGGTTGTCACCCAAGTAAGTGGCATCGTCAATGAAATTGCTGCCAAAGCGGTCCTCGGCGATTCTGACCATCCAAGGCCACTTGCCATCATCACCGCCGAGCGTGGATCGGTGACCATAGTATACCAGTACATGGGTGGCATCCCACAGCTTGAACGTCTTGAGCGACTCTGTCAGATTCAATGCCACAAGGGCATAGCCCATCAAAGCAATCTGCGTGCCATTCCAAGTGGCGTTATCCACTATCGTCAGTCCCTCTCCGGCACCGTTTATCCAATAGCCATAGTCCCACCAGCTGGCAATGATCGCATCATCTGGTAGAACATCACGAATGTAGGTCATAGACGTCTGCCAGTCGGTATACAATTGGCCTGTAGAGAGCTGTCCTGCGGCAAACTCTGGACTCCCTGCATACACTGTGACGTAATTCGTGCCCATTATCACATTCAATGAGAGCAGAAGTCCCAGGAATGCGAAGGCCGCTATTGCGTGCTCTGAAGTCAGAGATGAGCTCATCCGGAAACGTCGTCTCTCAAATACAGACTTCTGTGTTACTACCTTTCCGAATGGAGATAGAATTCCGTTCACTGCAACAGCAGAGAGCACTGCGACACCTGGAGCCAGAATCAGTCCGAGACGAATCATGCTGCCTGCAAAGTATACGGAAGTAAGTCCGTAAAGGAACATGAGATAGTCTTCATCACGCGCCCGTTTGAATAGAAAGTACATGCCGAGTGGGAAGATGAACATCAGGATGTTGAGGGTATGATAGAAGCTGCCCCAGGGACTAGGCAGGTGCTCTGCCACAGAGGCGAAGACTCGCTGGTCGAGTCGGAAGAACGGATTAATTACAGTGAGAAACTTGCCTCCGAGAAGGATGACCGGATTCGAGGTGAAGGCTCGTATCGAGAGGCCCAAAGTGTTCACGTAGGCGAGGTAAGCTGCGCCCCCGGCCACGGGAGTGAAGAGACTAAGAAGAATCGGCTTCATATGAGGGGCTAGTGCGGTGGCAGTAGCCTGTCGGTAGCTCTCGAGTCTTAGCCAAATCTCATATCCTGTGAGTAATACACCGACCCCAATCGGAGCAAGGAACGCAATGGAGGTCAGGTTACCAAATCCGATTCGCGGGACAAGGCCTCCAAGGAAGATTCCCAGAGATATGGTGATTAGATATGTGTTAAGCAGTCGCCTATTGTAGCGTCCTCCAATCAACATGAAGAACGCAAAGAGTGCAAATAGGTTGACAAGGAAGTCTGATGCACCCCAAGAAGCCTTGAGATAGGTGAGTGCAAGACCGGAGGCAAAAGCGGATAGGACCGAACCCCGCTTGAGGCCTCTTATGAAGAAGTAGGTGGACAAGACAATGGCAAACACTCCAACACACTCGTTGTCGTAGAAACCTGCCACTGTCCTTTGTGTGAATGCAGGAATGAATGCTAGAAAGAGGGCGCTAAGAAGACCCACTGTGTTGTTTGACAGCTCGCGTCCAAGATAGAAGACTGCAATAGTGGTCAAGGCACCCATGAAGGCTGGCATCACAAGGGAAACGTATAGGACATCTGCACTGATTCCAATACCATTCAGGACCCAGTATAAGAAAGCACTCGTGAAAGGCACTCCGATGTAACTCGTCGTAGTCATGTCACGTCCAAATGGGACCCAAGTTGTCTCATCGAACCATGTGAAGAAAGCCCCATATCCGTTGTCGACCACATACTCCGTTACTTTTAGCTGGAACCACGGGTCGAAGGCTCGTACGACTGGTTGCGAGTTCAGGAGTGGAAGTATGCGAAGTATGAGAGCAGCAAAGAATATGATGACAAGTGCTACCGCCAGAATCACAGAGCCACGTGAGATCTTTGCCTTGGGTCGATGGAAGACCTGCCTGAGGAACCTTCCTGACGATCGCTTGAGCCTATCGTATCTGGACATATGGAGTGTTCTCTCCGTTCTGACTCGAAGTCATCCGAGCAAATCTTGGTTGTGCTAAAAAGGTTGCTGTTAGTCTTACGAGTGTACGACAATTCTAGTATGTCTGCCGACCAGTACGGATTGAGAAGTGGCGCTGTGTGGTGTCACAGGAGAGCAGGTCAAGACGGTGTTTGGTGAGAACTGTGTGAGGGAATGGTTCGAAGCCCCGACAGGTCAATGTCGGACCCAAATCATTCCCGTGTATCTCTATTCTGATTCAGTGTACTCAGCGTAGGCCTTAGAGTCCATCAGTGCCTTCTTTTCCTCATCGAGATTGGAAGGTTTGATCTTGATCATCCAACCCTTTCCATATGGATCCTCGTTGACGAGCTCCGGAGCATCCTCAAGTTGTGAGTTGACCTCAACTATCTCTCCGGACACTGGTGCGAAGATATCAGAGGAGGCCTTCATGGATTCTACCAATCCGCACTCAGTATTAGCTTCGACTGTAGAACCTACTTCGGGAAGCTCTACGAAAGTGATCTCATGGAGCGCGTTCTGTGCATAGTCGGTTATGCCGACAATTACAAGATCGCCCTCGACCTTCACCCATTCGTGTTCCTTGTTGTACATCAGTTCTTCAGGTACCTTGGAGCCTTCTGCCATTATGGTGCACCACTGGTTCCGGGTGTGTGGCATGTCACCTTTAAATCAAACGGATTGTCAGACTCCTCGACTTGCGCCGTACTTCTCGGGATCATAGAACGGCCATCCAGTGACTTCAGCCTTCCTAAGACGCCCTTTGATGTCTACTTCCACTAAATCGCCACTGCTAACAAGCCCTGGTTTCACGTAGGCAAGGCCAATTCCTTTCTGAAGAAGGGGAGACATGACTCCGCTCGTCACTTCGCCAATTAGTTCACCCTTGAAGAGAACAGGATACGGATCTCTAGGTATTCCCCTGTCAATCATTACAATTCCAATCCGCGTCTTCTGGACTCCTTCTTCTCTCTGTCGTTTCAGTTCGTCATATCCGATGTAGTGCGGATCGACCTTGAATTTGATCGCATAAGGTATTCTTGCCTCTAAAGGTGACGTTTCCTCGTTCAGTTCGTGGCCGTAGAGGACAAGACCAGCCTCAAGACGTGTCGAGTCTCGAGCGCCAAGACCACAGGGTCTAACCCCTAGTGTTTCACCCTGTTTGAGAAGCTCTTCCCAGAAGCCGATGGCCCTCTTCTTGCCCTCCTCAGTAAAGGGGGTGTCAAGTACGAGAATCTCTGCTCCATCTTCTCCTGTGTAGCCAGTTCGGCAGAGATAGCAGTCGTATCCGGCGAGCTTCACACGGTTGCAGGTGAATCTGCCATACTCACTGAGGTCTTGGTCAGTCAACTTGCCCAGGAGACTCATAGCCATAGGTCCCTGAACAGCAATCATAGTGATGTCCCTGGACTTGTCTGCGACCTCCACTTCGAAGTCTTCTGCGTGTTTCATCAGATGGGCGTGTATCTTGGGGCCGTTTACAGCGTTCGTCACCCAGATGTATTCATCATCTCCGACTCGATAGAGCATGAGGTCGTCATGTATGCCCGCGTGTTCGTTGAGACAAGTGGTGTAGTGACCTCGGTTCACGTTCAGTTTGCCAACATTATTCGTGGTCAAAGTCTGGAGGAATTCCCGGGCATTGGACCCCTTGATGATGAACCTGCTCATGTTTGATGTGTCAAATATACCAACAGCATCTCTCACAGCCATATGCTCTTCTCGAATGTCTGTGAAACGGACTGGCATCTGCCAACCGACGAATTCGACAAGATCCCCATGTTCTCTATGCCATTCATGGAGCTGGGTGCGTTTAAGTTTCTCAGCCAAGGATGCTCACCCTGAATTGTGCTGCGTCTGGGCGCCTACGCATGGCTTTATTTTCTTCTATCTATACCTCGGCACAGGTCGTTCCAATTGGCTCCTCACACAATCAAAGTTGGCGAGATACAACTGGGCAGCAGTCATCCAGTCCGCGTGATGGGAGTTCTCAACCTATCTCCTGAATCCTTCTATTCAGGCTCAGTAGCCTCCACAGAGGAACAAATCAGAGAGAGGGTAGAGCTATACGAGAGTGAAGGGGCGGACATCATCGATATTGGTGGTGCATCCAGTGCCCCTGAGAGTGTATATGGAACAAGAACTGTGACAGAGGACCACGAACTAGAAAGAGTCGTTTCGTCCCTTGGGGTGATTCGCCAGAAGACAGATCTACCCCTCTCCATCGACACGACCTCCTCGAAAGTCGCAGAGAGGGCCGTCGAATTAGGTGCTTCTCTTGTGAACGACATATCTGGACTTAGAAAGGACCCGAACATGGCAAAGACTGTTGCAGATTTTGATGTGCCTGTGATTATAATGGCAATGTGTGAGAAGCCCTGCACCAATGTGACAGAGTCAATTCATGCGCTTCGTGAGAGTATACAGATAGCGGAAGACGCCGGAGTTGATGACGGCAAATTGATTGTAGACCCGGGCATTGGTTTCGGCAAGCCGGCCCGAGCGGACTGTGCCCTACTCAGAGAGCTGCCGCGCTTCGCAATGTTTGGCCACCCAGTCTTGGTGGGCGTTTCGAGAAAGGCTTTCATAGGCGAATTACTTGGGCTGTCAGACCCTGAAGATAGGCTAATTGGAAGTGTTGCAGCCACCTCAATTGCTGTGGCAAGAGGAGCCGATGTAATCCGCGCTCATGACATCAGTGAGGCAAAGACTGCGGCCTCGGTGGGAGAAGGTCTGAGAAGCACTCTAAGATGGTCTGGAGAGAACATGGAGCTTGTCAACATCCATGATGAAAGAGAGGCTGAGATTGTGATTGAACAGGTCGGGGTACAGTCCGGCATAAGACAGGCTCTATCCAGAAAAGCAGTGACTCTCAATCTCTTACTCAGGAACGTGAGAACGCCTGCCGCACTGATTATCAAACAGGAGATGCTTGCTCTAGGAGGCGATGCGGCATACCACCATGATACAATCGACTCTGGTGTGGACAGGACTGATGTATTGGTGATGGGAACTCCAATCCACTTTGAGAGACTTGTCAGGAAGCTGAGCGGAATGAACTACTTCGGCATTGAGAAGACTGCTGTTGGAGTGCAAGAGTTGTTGAGTGAGCGGGAGCGTCGCTAAGGGTGGGGATGATGGACTGGGTAGACTGGGAACCCACGTATAACGACATTGTGAATAGGCTGAACCTTGATTGTCATGCCGACCGTCAAGCCACAGAGGTTCTGACCCACCTTCTTGAGAACAAAGACCCCCATCCGGCCCTCAGACAGATAGAGAAGCTAATTGAAGGCAGGTCTGTCATAGTGTGTGGTGCGGGACCCTCGCTCGACTTTCATCTAAGGGAAGTGATTCCGAAGGCAACTCTCGAAGAGTCTACCTGTGTCGCCTCTGATGGAGCGGCATCGGCGCTATTGGAGCTAGGTCTCAGATGTGACATTCTCGTGACAGACTTGGATGGCGACCTTCAGAGTATCCGGGAAGTGGTCAGAAGAGGTGCAATTCCAGTTGTGCACGCGCATGGAGACAACATAGATCTCGTGAGAGAGATTGTTCCTACGTTTGAGACCGTTGTAGGTAGCACTCAGGTCGAGCCGACGGAAAGGGCGTTTCTCTGGGGAGGCTTCACCGACGGGGACAGGGCCTGCCATCTCGTTACAAAGTACAGACCTTCCAAGGTGACCTTGGCTGGAATGGACTTTGGAAGCATCGTCGGCCGCTGGTCGAAACCAGGATATCATGACAGTTTTCCTGCAGACTCCATCAAGAGAGAGAAGCTTGCCATTGCGGGAGAACTGATAGACAGACTCATGTCTCAGAGTGATGTGGAGTTCACGCTATTATAGCCAGTCTACCTTGACACTTCTGCAGAACATTGAGAGTGTTGTAGTCCAGAAGTGGAAGAGCTATCCAATCTTCTCGCTCATCATGTAGGAGAGTACTAGAAACGCTGTACCGGCCAACAGTACACCCAATACAATCAGTCGAGTTGCGTATCCTGGTTGAAACACGTACTTCGAAGCGTAGTATATCATTCCCAGTCCTATGGCCCCGACCATAACAACAACTGAGGCGACTATACCCTCCATCCCGAGCTGAACATCGAGCCCAGGTGCAATTAGGAGTGGCGGCCCGCCTTGAGGATTGCCTGCAATGACTGGTGGTGTCCTGATTAGAGTGTAGATGTTACCTCCAAGAATGAACAGAATTGCCACGAAGACGAGGGCAAAGACAACGATATCAGGAGGCCTCGTTGGCATCTTGAAACGAGGTCTCTTGAGCCTCACTCTTGGTCTTACGATAAACCGCGGCCACCAGGGCAAGTTCCTACACCTGAGCGGTGTCGTTTGGCGGTCTGCTTTTAAGACTATCGTGAGAATGAGAAGTGTACCAGCGAACAAGAGGCGAGATAGACTGTCTAGGGTCCTGATAATCTCTGAGAAGCCAACAGCCGCGAGGAGAATCGCTGAGGCCTTGGACGAGCATTCTACTCCGGACGAGATAAAGAGTGGGAGAGTCTCATACTACGAGTGTGAGAAGGATGGGGATACTCTTCTTGTAGCGTACGCTCTTGGGCACCTCTTCGAATTGAAACAGACTGAGAAAGGTTGGAAATACCCAAGACTATCTACAGAGTGGGTCCCGAAATACGAGGTTGACAAGAAAGCGGCCGAGACTAAGCCAATCATCAGTCTAATCAAGAGAATCTCCAAGGACGTGGACCAGTTTGTGGTTGCCACTGACTATGATATTGAGGGTAGCCTTATCGGTTACTTGACCCTGAAGTACGCATGTCGTGCAGATCCAAGTCAGGCAGCCAGGATGGTCTTCTCCACGCTTACGGGGAATGAACTGAGGCATGCCTACGTGAGCAGAGCATCAACGCTTGACTTTCCGATGATTGAGGCGGGTCATGCTCGACATGAGGTTGATTGGCTCTATGGCATAAACCTCACACGGGCACTGACTCTTGCCATCAAGGAGGCATCTGGGTGGTTCAAGATAGTCTCCACTGGCAGGGTACAAGGACCCACCCTTGCACTTGTCGCTGAGCGTGATCGAGATATCAATGTCTTCGTGCCCAAGCCATTCTGGACCATTCTTGCCACCACTACCCAAGCAGACAAAGACTTACTGCTTGAATACTCCAAGAAGCGAATCGAAACCAAGAAGGAAGCTGATGAGATTGTGAGAGATCTTCAAGGAGCGACTGCGATTGTTGACTCCATAACAAGAAAGAAGTCCTTACAAAAACCGCCCGTCCCATTCAATCTTAGTGGTCTCCAGTCTGAAAGCTATCGCCACTTCGGGTTCAGACCGAGTAGGACTCTCGCCATAGCTCAGAAACTCTACCTTGAAGCCCTAATCTCATATCCGCGTACTGGAAGTCAGAAGATACCTCCCAGTATCGATACAGAGGCGATTCTTTCGGGGTTGAAAGAACAGAGGAAATACAAGACCCTAGTCAATCGAGTCATTGAAGGCGGCAATCTAGTCCCTGTTCAGGGCAAGATGGATGACCCAGCTCACCCGGCTATTCACCCCACAGGAGCGAAGCCCGAGAGAAGGCTCACGCCAAGTGAGTCTAAGGTCTACGACCTCATTGTCAAAAGATTCCTGGCTTTGTTTGGGGAAACAGCAGCGAGAGAGAGTGTACGGGCTGACATCAAGGCCGGCACACATCTCCTCTACCTAAGGGGATTGAAGATTCTCAAGAGAGGATGGATGGACCTCTATGATCCCTACGTTTCACACAAAGAGGTGCTTCTTCCACCAATTGCCGAGAGTGATGAGATGTTCCTTGTTTCGGTGACGAGTGAAATGAGGTATACATCTCCACGGCCCCGATTCAATCCATCAAGCCTGCTCAAACTCTTGGAGAAGGAGAATCTTGGTACAAAGAGCACTAGAGCCTCGATAGTCGACTCTCTTAGGTCCCGGGGGTATACACTGGGGGACAGATTCGAGCTTTCTACTCTAGGCTACGCACTCTTCGAGACTCTGCAACAGCACATTCCAGAGATTCTATCTGCTGAGTTCACGCGCCAGCTTGAGAGAGAGATGGAGAGCATTCAAGCGGGAGAGACTGATAGAGAGGGCTTGTTGAGTCATGTACGAACCGAGCTCACACAATTGCTTGAGCGCTTCAAGGAACAGGAGGAAACCATTGGAGCGTTTCTTGTCAGTGGCCTTCAGCGATACTGGAGGGCCAAGGAGGAGATCGGTCCATGTCCCAAGTGCGGAGAGGGCACTCTATTCATTATCCGATCTCCGAAGACAGGTAAACGGTTTGTCGGGTGTTCTCGGTACAAAGACGGTGAGTGCGACCAGAGCTTCCCACTTCCTCAGAGGGGAGAGATCACGCCCCTAGACAAACAGTGTCCTCATTGTGGTCACGCCATGATTAGAGTGTCGTCTAGAAGACGTCCCTGGGAAACCTGCATAAACTGGACAGAGTGTCCTGGACGACAGGAGGATCTCAAGACACTTCAGGATAAGAGAGGAATGGCAGAGAGCTCGACTAAGGAGGGTGGCACGGATGAGTGATTGCCCGATTTGTGGACGCCCAAGTGGCCACAATGGGGAACTGTGTCAGTATCACCAATTGGCAATTGACAATCTGCATGAGGGCGAAGAAACATGGAGATCGGCCTTGGGGATCGATTGGGACTCCTATCTTGACCATCTGTATGCTTTGGATGAGCTTGGTCTGTGGGTCCGAGAGGTGATTGAATATATCAGGTCAGGAAACAGTCCTTGAGAAAAGCCATGAGTTCAAGGAGGACCTTCTGGTTCAATCCGCTCATTGCGACAACTGCCATGCAAGTTCTACCAGTCCAAGACACTATTCGCTCAGCGAGTGTGCGTACCAGTATTGTGTCCAAGCCAGTAGTGAAGAGTCCTGAGGAGGCAGGTTCTGATTCGTCTCGACTGGGAGGGATTGCTACGGCCGAGATACCTAGTCGAAATCTGTCCGAGTCTGATAGAAGCAAAAGAGTACCATTGTCAAGGTCCATGACTCGAACTCTGACCTTGCCAGCACTGGTATCTGCTTCGAAGTGCCTTATGTCCTCTGAGTCCATGTACGATACCCAGTCTGTCGTCTCAAGATTGCGATAAATCCCTAACGGATTGGCGCAACAAGTGTGCAGGCGGCAACATTGTTATCAGGTAAACGTCGGTGACAATTGTGAGGTGCACATGAAAGAGAGGATTACCTACACAGAGTTCTTCCCGTATCCAGAACCGCGGAAGGGTCAAGATGAAATGATGGCCAGCATCGAAGATGCGGTTCGTAAGGGGACTCACATCTGCGCAGAGGCTCCAAATGGATTCGGGAAGACATGTGCCACTCTTAGTGGCGCCTTGCCTTGGGTAAGAGAGAACCATGGCAAGATTCTGTATTGTGCAAGGACGCATAGGCAATTGGATCGCGTCATGGAGGAGCTGGAAATCATCTCAGAAAGGAACGAGGTGACTGGGGTTTCATTCCGGGGAAGACGGCACATGTGTATCAACCAGTTCGTTCTGGAGAATGCAGACCTTGTAGCACCAATCAGCGAAGTATGTAGCCAGTTGAAGAGCAATCGGAAATGCTCCTATTATGAGAAGTTGAGAGATAGTGGACAGCCTGAGGACCTACTAGAAGACATGCCGAAAGGTGTGCTCACTGCTCCAGAGTTAGTTGATATTGGAAAGAGAAGGTCAATATGCCCCTACGAGCTCACAAAGAGCCTAGCAAAGGTCGTTGACGTTGTCGCCCTTTCGTATCTGTACGTCTTCGATCCATGGATTCTGGAAACCTTCGTCCCTGAACTAGAAACTCCCATGTCAAGAGTGATTCTTGTACAGGACGAGGCACACAATGTTCCACAGACAGCTCTCAACTCAGCCAGCGATTCTCTGGTGATTGGTACCGTGAGACGGGCGATTCAAGAAGCCAAGACCTACAGTGACTCAATATCCAAGGAGTATTCGGAGAGTCTGGAGAGGGCTGTTCTGGATCTCTCTACAGACATGAGAGACAATGATGAGAAGACCATTGACCCGTATGTGATATACAAGCAGGCCCTTGAGAATTCAGACAATAGCATGGTGTCAGATGTCTTGGGTCACATGAAAGACCTAGGAATCAAGATTCGTAGGAGTCTTCTGAGAGCAGGGAAGTTTCCGCGGTCATCGATTCACCGAGTGGCAGATTTCATGGAGAGATGGGCGAGTTGTGGTGAACAGGACAACTATGCTTTCATACTGACTTCAGGAAGGGAGTTCAAAGAGAGTAGGAGAGTGTCGCTAGATCTCGTAGCACTGGATCCCACCACCGTGACAGCACCAATCCTGAACCTTGTACACAGCTCTATTGCAGTATCAGGTACATTATCTCCCTTAGATGCATACTCCGAGATGTTGGGCTTTGACGAGGATGCAATGAAGAAGTCCTTTCACAATCCGTTTGCCATGCGTAATAGACTCTGTCTCATAGTTGATGGTGTGGATACTTCGTTTCAAGGTCGCAGTGATGTCATGTTCAGTAGACTTGTAGACCACTGTGTGGCAGTTGCGCATGCGACACCGGGAAACACTGGAATCTTCACAACAAGCTACTCTGTTGCCAAGTCCCTCCTCAAGGCCGGTCTTGAAGACAGACTGAAGGTGAAGCTATACCAAGAGGAGCCAGGGATGAAGGGAACTGAGAACGACAGGATGATTGAGAGCTTCAAGAAGATGGGGGAGAAGGGAGGTGCTGTGCTCTTAGGTGTCCAAGGGGGACGTAACTCCGAGGGGGGCGATTTTCCCGGGCCGTCAATGGAGAGTGCAGTAGTCGTTGGTGTACCGTACGCTAGACCAACTCCCCGTGTTGAAGCATTGATAGACTACTACGACAGTAGATTCAATCAGAAGGGAAGAGATTACGCATATGTCCTTCCTGCTATGACCCGTGCGGTCCAGACGGCTGGAAGACCCGTCAGAAGACTTGATGATAGAGGTGCGATTGTCCTATTGGACCAGAGGTTCAAGACGCCGTATCTTCAGAGATTCATCCCTTCATGGTTGGCAGAGGTTGCCCAGACGGTTGCTGATAGCCCGCATATCGTTGCACAGCAGGTGGAAACTTTCTTCTCAAATCAGTGATCAGACTCATTCAGAATGCCATCAACTGTCGCTTCGTCGAGAAGGATTGCTTGAGCCTCAGCCGTAGATAGGGCACGCCCACCATCGGTCAGTCTTTTGAAGAGCTGTTTCAGAGACCTCACATATCCGTTTTTGACATCAAGGACTAAATCGTCTGAAGTCGGCGGTCGGCCTCTTCGGGCCGCGATTAGCACTGCAGAAGATTGATCAGACTTGCCAACTCGTGTTGTGTGACGTTCATCTACTAGTTCCACTCCGAATTCATTCGAAATACTTTGGATTTCTCGGAGGAAAAGTGCAGAGTATAGACGTGAACCCATCCCGACACGTATGAGAACCTCAGTTTGACGGTTGTGTTGGAGAAGCGCAGCCCATTGGTGGGCGTTCTCTGCAGCTCTGAAGGGAGATTGGACTGTCTTTGTGTAGACAGTTGTTCCATTGGCTACAAATGCCAGACCAAACTGCATCCCGGGATCGATGCCTACGACTACCTGTGAAGGCTGTGGGACGTCCAACAGTCTGAGCATGATTTGGATTGCCGTTGTATCGGGATTGAAGCCCTCTTTTACCAGAACTAGACCCTCTTTGGCGACTCTCTTCGACTCTTTGTCGGTCGTTGCGACGACCTTTGCACTCTTGCACTCGTTGTCATCCGGTCTGCATAGAACAAACGTAACGCCCAATCTCTTGAGAAGGTTAACCATTAGATAGCGGATCCTTGGGTTTTTGGTGGCCACAGCAACGTCACATCTCGACATCTTGGCTTTCCTTCTGAGCTATGCTTATCAAAGGTGGGTGACAACCAAGAACCGGTGAAGGGCGATTTGATTCTTCCGTCGGGTGTTTCGGTTCTGGACCGACTCCTCAATGGCGGGCTTTCTACTGGAAGATTCACTCATATCTACGGCGAGGCGGCTTCGGGAAAGACCACTATTGCTCTTCAGTTTGCTAGTGCAGCTTGCAGAATCGGGGTGGGGACTGTCTATGTGAACTCAGAGGCGACCTCTCCGGTTGAGAGACTAGAACAGATAGCAGGAAAGAGTTTCAGTGAGCTGGAAGATAGACTGCGCATACTCGCACCGAAGAGCTTCAGCGAGCAGGGTGCTGTAATAGACGATATCGAGCTTTATGCACGGGAAGGCACCAGATTAGTCGTTGTTGACACCCTCACAAGATTGTACAGAGCAGTGCTAGACGACAAGAAGACCAACTACTCAAATCATCGTGAGCTTAATCGCCAAGCAGGCATTCTCAAGGGACTTGCGATTCATAACGACCTTGCGCTCGTCGTACTTAACCAAGTACGAGGCAGTCCTACAGACATGGGCGGCTTTGAACCTGTAGCGAAAAACGTCATTGACTATTGGTCAGACTATGTCATCAAGGTACACCTCGGGAAGACGACTGGCCAGAGAGTGCTCGAAAGGACAAGACCTGAGGATGAAACAAGCACTGGTGTGCTATATCTAACAGAGAGAGGTCTGGCAGTCACACCCGAATCAAAGGAAAAGGACAAATGAGGAGTCTATTGCGTTCTGGAAACAGGAGTCAAATCTATGTATGAAGCGTTGGCGTTGCTTGAGCTCTCCCTATGGCTGGGGCTACCTGCTTGGATTGCAAATGCGATGCCTGTGATCTTTGGGGGTGGTAGACCCATGGATGGTGGTAGAACGCTTCAGGATGGCTACAGAATATTCGGCGATGGAAAGACCATTCGAGGCTTCCTTGTGGGCGTTCTTCTCGGTAGTCTTACAGGGGTCGCCCAATACTTCTCAGCCCCGTACATCCTACCAGTGATGCAGCAGTTCGTGACAGTGTCCCCGGACATGGAGTATGTTCTGTTCATGACTATTCCAGCCGCAGTACTGCTTTCCCTGGGAGCTCTGGTTGGGGACCTAGTTGGTTCCTTCTTCAAGAGAAGAGTGAATGTTCAAAGTGGGGCACCGTCCCCAATACTTGACCAACTTGGTTTCATATTGATGGCGTTGATCTTCGCATATCCCTTTCTAAAACCGGATTCAGTCTACGTTGCCGTACTGATACTCATGACTCTCGGAATTCATTGGCTAAGCAACGCTCTCGGCTATCTTTTTGGTCTGAAGGAGAACCCATGGTGAGTCGCGGCAACTCCATGACGCTGTCTGGTGTGTGGCAATCGATGGGCCACTAACGTTTTAAAGAAACAGATACTAGGTCGTTAATGGCCGTATCTCTTTCGGTCGCTGTCACAGGACTTGAATAGCCTGATAAGAAACCAGAGTGGTACGACACGCCCTTTCTATACCGGAGTAAAGCAGACAAACAATGAAGGTATTAACATGAAAATCGCAAAGTGCATGCAGTCTGATGTAGTCTATATTTCGGTACCAGGTACGAGAGAAGATGTGCTACAACTCATGGCTGAGAAACAAACCAATGGAATTCCAGTTGTGAAGAAGGGATCGAAGACTCTGGTTGGAATGGTGACTAGGACGGATGTCCTGAAGAAGGCAGATGAAACGCAACTTGCGATGTTGATGGTGAGGGATCCGACGACGGTCACACCCAAAACACAGGTCAAGACTGCAACCAAGTTGATGCTCGAGAAGGGATTCAGAAGACTTCCGGTGGTGGAAGGTGATGAACTAGTTGGTCTTGTCACTGTGCCAGACATCCTAGGGGCAGTGTTGGAGGACAGCGAGAAGTACAAAGACACTCCAATCAAGGACTATGTCCGGACCCAGATTACCGCAATCTGGGAAGAAACTCCGCTGCCTCTTGCATACATGATCATGGACATGGCAGGCAAGAACGCCTTAGTCTTAGTCAACGAGGCGGGTGGAGTGACCGGAATGATCACAGTAAGCGATTTCATTCGATTGTCGGAAGTCACCGTTGAGAACAACATATCGAAGACCTATAGCGGCACAGATACCGCGGTGGAGTGGGGCTGGACCTCAAAGGACTTTCTAGTCGTGACAAAGAAGTTGCTTAGACTGCCGAACGTACCAGTGAAAGATGTCATGACGAAGAACATAATCAGTGTGAGTGAAGTCAGCACGATATCTGAATGTGTCAGAATCTTCAGGAAGAATGACATCGACCAAGCGCCAGTACTATCAGCAACGAGTAGTCTGATTGGCATGATTGAGGATCAGGACCTACTCAGATTGGCACTAAACGATGGATGAAACAACTACTCCTTCATGTAATCCATAAGCGACGTCTGCTCAGATACAAAGAGCGAGTCCAATGCAGAGTTGATGAGGGTCAGACGTTGTTTTAGATACTGACTAAGGTCATGATCACGAATCAGCTTCTCGGCAACTCCTAGGTACTTCGAGATATTCTTCTGGCTCACGGTCAATAGGAGTCCCTCTCCACAATCACATTTTCCTGAGAGCGGGATTCTGCGGTAGATAGTGTTGCACTTGCGACACCTAATCTTCTGGGTCGAGTAGGCTCTCAGATTACCTCTGATGTCACGGATGAAGTGATGAGAGAGAACCCGCTCTGCCACGTCCCTTGAGTCAACGGCATCAAGCAGAACGGCCAAGTGAAGCTGTGCCTCGAGCTTCTCGCTCATGGTACCGAGAGTCTTGTATTTCGTGTTACGAGGGCCAGCATCAATTGAAGACGTGTCATGAGTGAATCCGAAACCCTCGTATTGCGCTTCCGTTCCCAGTCGAGACTGAACAATGTCGACTAGTCCCTTCACCGCGTTTGGATGCTGGGCCTCCGCAACCATCCCATAGAACTCAGCAGGATATCTGTGGCAGACCTCGATGTTGTGACTCTCGTCATCAACCTCCTCTGGGTTCAGAACAACTGAGAGCACAAGAGGAGCATCCATGAAACCTCCTCTGCCAGCAGGAAGGTATTCCTTGGAGAAGTTGATGAGTGCATCAAGTACAAGGATCAGTGCATCCTCATCTCCGTCACAGTTACGCCTCTTCGCAGCGTGCCAGTAGGGATGAGCATAGCACACACTAGCATTCGTGAATCCGACGACTCTTCCAATTATTCCTGCAGAGGTGTGGGGAGCTAGGCCAATGACCAATTGCCCAACAACGTCCTCGAGTAGATTGAACTTGTAGTACCTCTCAAGACCATAGATCTTCTCCAGACAATCATCCACAAACTTACCGACTCGAACCAGATAGTCTGCTCCGTTCTCAGGTATGATCAAATCCTGTACCTTGAGCTCAAGTGTCTGCGTGTCCGAGATCAATGGTGCACCTTGGTAGTCGTTTGTGTAACCAAGCTCGCGCAGTCTTGACACTGACACTCCAACCTCCGCCGGTTTGAAGTGTGTTAGTGGTGCATCGGTAACGTCGAATCTTGCAGTGCCATCTCGGTAACAGTATACATCATGTTTTGCCCTTAGAATGCCCTTTCCCAGGTACTCAGGAATCTTCAGATTGCTGGTCAACCCCAGGACTGCCCGTAGATTGTATGATTGTGGTTCTCCAATCTCATCCTTCACACGATCCAGTAGCGCTTGGATATTGACTAGAACTCTCATAGTGGCACGATGGCCAAAGGGGCACTCACCAGTGATCTCGTCTACAGGTTTTCCGCAGCCGTCCTCCAGGCACACTCTTCGCAGTTCTGTATGCGTCCCACACTTCTCACATCGCGATTCGAATGTTTCATTCTCGCAACTGGGACATTGTCTACTGACAAGTTCGAGCTCCACTCCAGTGCCTTCTGAGATTGGTAGTGAATTCGCAGTATCTAGGTCAAAAGACTCGAGAAGGGCAGATTGATGCGTGCTCTTCGCCACCTTCTCCATGCGCCGCTCGCTTGCCAGTGTGCGTCCCACTGGAAACAGGACTTGGACTGGAGGTCGCATTCTCCGTTCCTCAGCCTTCTCTGGGCGGCCCATCCGTGCACCGATAGCCACACCCATCTTGTTTCTAAGTTCCACTTGTGAACATGAGTTGAGAGCGTCTAGTGAGTTACTTCCTGCTGCTGTTGCCGATTTCTCTCCAAGCTGCGCGAAGATTGTAACGGGGTCATCAGTCAACCGTATCCTCTTGCCAGCTTCGGAAAGCTCGTGAGGTACTCCTAGATTCTCCAGCAAACCCTTGTGACGTTGGTCGTTTGGAAGGCATATTCGGTCGCCATCTTCAGTCTTCTCGAGGGCGTGTTTGGTAAGAATCCAGGACCTAACATCTAGCATCTCTTGTAAATCAAGCGCATGCCATCGGTACAGGTATCGCGGATGTAGAGGAATATTGAACTTCTTTGAGATGGCGATGGCCTCTTCTGGACTCGGAGTCTTTCTGAGGGGCGATTCTATGAAGGACTCAATAACATCTGAGTCGAAACTAACGTCAGAAAGGAGCTTCTCAAGCTGTTTGCTGCCTAGGCCAGAGTAGGCACTTTCTAAGTCGTGAGACCACCATTCCTCACAGTATCCGGATGGCACTAGAGGGTGGTTGTTTTCCAAGAACTCTCCCAGACCTACCAGTATGTCTCCCAGGTAGACTATGCGATCAACCTTCCCCTGAATCTTCCGTGCCTCTTCAATTGTGAAGACTTGGCGCAGTGAACCATCCCTGAGTAGAACGATTGGTCCTTCGATAGTATCCACCGGCGCAACAATGGATCCCTTGCCAGGACGTTCTGTTCTGATATGAGTGCCTGTGGCTAGGAACTCGTCAACAAGAAGCATTGTTGCAGGATGAACGCCAACACCTGCCAAACCCGTATTCCTAGAACGGCCATACCTGAGTCTAAACCCACCGAGATGGGACGGGTGAGAGAAGACGGGGCGACCACCAATTACGTCGGTCAGATAGTCTGATTTTGGCTCAAGTTTCTTGTCAACGACAGTATCAGACTCTGAAGGGAGTACCTTGGACATCTTCGCGGCCACATCTTCGAGCCACTCCCATCCCTCAATGGACATCTCACTTACGTTCTTGGCCAGTTTAGTAGCCCGTCCAACAAGGCCGTCGCTCAGTACTAGTACTGCGCCTCCTCGAACACGGTTGGTTTCTATCCGAGGGTCGAGATCGCGGCTTCCTGTGACCTCGAACTCCTCAGTGGGTTCGCCTGTAAGCATGATTGGAAGTTTGGATGCAACAAACCGGACGAGTTCAGGTTGGACCGGGAATTGTAGGTGTACATTCCTGGCATAGAGTTCTACCTCCTCAAGCGCTCGTTCAATCTCCTGCTCCGTGGCCACGTATGCAGGGATGCCCAGACACTGACGCACGTAGTCTGCAACTAGGACGGTCATTGCTGTTTCAGTGCCTCCGGCCGCACGAATGGGCCCAGCCAGGTATAGTGCAAGGTATTCCTCATCCTTCGGGCCCCGTATTTGCACCTTGGCTATTCCCTCAATTGGTGCTGCAGTTATGCTCTCCGTCATGATAGCTAGTGCGACACGTACCGCCTTGTCTGCAGCCTTCTGTGGGTCATTGATGCCCCCAAGCTCCCCCAGTGCAATCTCCTTGGCGACTGCAAATGCTACTTCTTCTCGGGTTCCGTACTCTTCTGACAGTTCCCGGATACGCTTGGCAACTCCAACTGGTCCTTGTAGTGTGACCTCGACACGCGCAGCGACATCATGTGCTGGGGGAATCTCTATCTTCGTTGTGGGGTCATATCCTTTTGAGCGAGCATCCTCTGCAATCTTGTAGACACGCTCAACTTCATCGGTAAGGGTTTCGAAGTATTGAGCGTAGCTAACACTGTGTTTGGGTAGATTCAGCTCAGACTCTGTCACGGCAAGTCAGGACATTGATGTTGGGTCTTGTCTTTTATCTTTCGGCCCAACCAAGCTAACTCGTATTCATTGAGCAGTGAGCTTTAAAGCATGGACAGATGAATTGTAGCTGACCATGAGCCACCAGTGGTTGTTAGGACGGTAACAGAAGTGCTCACGCTTGAAGAAACCATTGAGCTGATTCTGAAACACACCAAGTATCAGCGACAAGATGTACTGAACATGATTGAAGAGAAGCGGCAGGAATTGGGCCCAGAGGTTGTGAATGATGAATCGGCTGCAATGATTGTTGCACGTGACCTTGGCATTGACCTGCATCAACTGTCTGCAAAACCACGCATGAGAATCGAGGATATCTCTGAGAATACAAGAAACGTCATATTGACTGCAAAGGTCATCAATGTGGGCCCAGTGAAGACCTTCACTCGCAAAGGTGAGGGCGGAGAAGGAAAGGTGGGGAGTCTGGTCATAGCAGATAAGACAGGCCAGATTAGAGTTACACTTTGGGATGAAGTCACAAAAGCCATCTCGGAAGATTCAGATGAAAGCATAAGGATTGATGATGTCATTCAGTTGCGTGGGGGGTACGTACGAAGGGGATTAGGTGATAGTCTTGAGATTCAGATGGGTCGCATGTCAGGTATCAAGCGCCTTGATGAACATGATCTTCAGGACCTTGAGATTGATGTTGGTGAGCCTCCTTCAAAGAAGATCAGTGACCTTCAGGAGAGAGAGTTCGACATTACGCTCCTTGCCAAGGTCATGAGAGTCTTCCCTTTGTCAACATTCACCAGGAAGACTGACGGAACAGAAGGAAAGGTGTTGAGCCTGATTGTGGCGGATGAAACAGGGGACACACGCTTGGTCTTCTGGGACAAAGATGCCGAAGAGATGGAAGACATCTCGGAGGGGGAGGTCATCAGGGTCAGAGGGGGTAACACCAAGAGGGGGAGGTATGGTAACATCGAGGTGCATGTGGGTCGTTCTGCACAGATTGAGAGAGGGTTGGACATCAAGATAGAAGCCGGGGAATACACTCCAGGTGCAGCGGCATCGACCCCAGTTGGGAAGAAGCAGATTGCGGAGATAACTGCCCAGATGAAGGATCTTGATCTAGATGGAAGAGTTGTCAGGATATTTCCAGTCAATACGTTCGACAAGGATGGAGGAGAGGGTAGAGTCCAGAACATCATAGTCGCTGACGAGTCTGCACAGATTCGACTGACCTTCTGGA
>LRSK01000007.1 GCA_001563325.1 Candidatus Thorarchaeota archaeon SMTZ1-83 | reverse complement strand
CTCCAACGGCCCCCAATTCGGTGTTGAAGCAACTACTCCATTGATGGACACCGAGTGGCGTCATGTCGTCTTCGTATTTGATGAAAGTAGTGCTGGTGCTTCTACAGTATACGTCGATGGGGTAGATGACAAGTCCACCACTTACGGGGACATAAACGGCATAGATACTTTCCAAACCGGCAGCAATTTCAGGCTGAATGGTCGAAGCAGTCCGTCCGGAGACTACATGTTCGATGGTATGTTGGATGAAGTCCGCATTTCTAGAGTTGCTCGTTCTTCCGATTGGATACTCACAGAGTTCAGCAACCAGAACGACCCCTCGACTTTCTACTCTATAGGAACCGAAGAGAGTTTTGGTGAAACTGTTCAGTTTGATTATAAGAAGGACATAACTATTGATCACAATCAGGTTTCAGGAGACCTGACAGACTTTCCTGTTCTTATCGAACTCTATGACTCGGACCTCCGCACTGATGTCCAGCCAGATGGTGATGATATCATATTCAAGTCTGGTGGGTCCATTCTCGCTCATGAGATAGAAATCTTCGAGCAGTCGCATAACGCCAGCCATGCACATCTAGTTGCGTGGGTGAAGGCAGACCTTCTATCATCGACTGACACTGTAATCACGATGTATTATGGCAATCCCTCGATCGAGAATCAAGAGGACTCAGCCGGAGTCTGGGGCTCCAAATATGTAGGTGTTTGGCATCTGAGTGAAGACCCAACTGGAACGCTCTACGATTCGACCTCTAACCTGAATCACGGGGAGGGGTATAATCTGCAATCTGAAGATCAAGTAGATGGACAGATTGATGGCAGTATCGACTTCGACAATACACAGGACTACATTCACTGTGGGAATGATACTTCGTTGAATGTGGGTTCTAATGATTTCTCACTCTCCCTGTGGTTCAAGTATGACGGTGTGGACATGGGAGTTCTTGCTGGAAAAGGTGCTGTGCTTATGGCCAAGAGATATCGAATTAGCATAGAATCAGGTCCAGGATTGTTGATGGCAGAGATTGACGACAATACCGTAGCGAAGACCATCTTCGCGACTTCAACCTACGGTGACAATTTGTGGCACCATGTTTCTATGGTAAGAGACGGGAACAATCTTCGGCTATACATTGATGGAGCAGAAGACCCCAATTCTCCAATTGATATTACAGGTTATGGTAGTCTTGACGAGTCAGAGTCCTTCTATATAGGCGCTTTCCGTAGTGAGGTTGGTGGTACCATTGGCTATTGGTCCACTGCAAACACGGATGAAGTGCGTGTTGCCAAGCTGGCACTCTCACCTGAGTGGATTGCGACTGAACACAGTAACCAAGACAATCCAGCCGGTTTCTACTCTTTTGGAGCAGAAACAAGTGTACAGACTATAGAATTCGAGTATACTAAGGACATTGTCGTTGACCATACGAAAGTTGATGCATACCTACAAGATTTTCCACTCCTAGTAAACATCTATGACACTGATTTGAGGGTAGATGTCCAAGCGGACGGTGGCGATATTATGTTCAAGTCTGACACTGCAGTCTTGCCACACGAGATAGAACTCTTTGACCAGAACTACAACTCCACCCACGCACATCTGGTCGCATGGGTCAAGACTAATCTCTCGTCCACAGATGACACCAGGCTAATGATGTACTATGGCAATCCACAGGCACCAAATCAGGAGAGCCCGACTGAGGTTTGGAATCAAGACTATATGGGGGTCTGGCATCTAGGAGAAACTGCCGGAGGTAGTGGAGCTATCAAGGATTCAACAACCAATGTCAATCATGGAACAGATGCAGGCAATCCTACGTTTGGAATAAGCGGCCCAATCGGCAATGCCATGCTATTCGACGGGACAGATGATACAATCAATTGTGGCAACGGGCCTAGCCTCACCATCGCAGGAAACACGATGACAATTGAGGCCTGGGCATTCCTCAGCGAGGACACTGCACCTCAATGGGGTTCTGGAATTGCGCAGAAGGACATGTCATACGCACTCTTTCAGGACTGGGACGCAAGTAGGAGATTCTCGTTTGAGATGAATGCGGACTCACGTACATGGGTGTCTGACACAAATAAGGACATGTACAGGTGGTATCATGTCGTGGGAGTCTACGACGGCGTAAGCACCTACATCTACGTAGATGGCGTTCAAAGGGGGTTCTTTGACAACACGGGACCTATTGATGCTACCGCCTCTTCCCTCAACATTGGTCGGGGAGATCAGTACTTTGACGGCAGAATCGATGAAGTGCGCGTATTGAATGTGAGCAAATCAGTAGAATGGATTCTTGCTGAATTCAGAAACCAGAATGACCCATCCAGCTTCTACTCTCTGGGGGCAGAAGTACCTGCCCAGACTGGCTCGATTGACACGACTGGGTTCCAGTTTACCACGAACTCTACATCTGCAATTACAATTGGAGTTAGAGTTTCACAAACTGTGACGAAGAGTGGGTGGAGTTACGCAGACGATCATTCTCTGGGAACCACCTTCTCTGTTTCGAATGGGAGTATTGCGACATGGACCGCAAATGTGATGGTTTCTCCACCACCAGAGATTGAAGCAGTACGGATTAAGATCTCATATCCAGAGGGTGAGTGGATACCAACGCAAGTCATAAGTCCTTCAGGAGCAGAGAAGGCGCTCAACTCAGATTGGAGTTGTTTCGGCGGAACGGTTACCATAAGCAGCAATGCTGTTAACGAATATGGATCATGGAAGATCAAGTTTCAAGACAACAATCACGTCCTTGACACTCTAGTGGGGCCCAGTGGAGGACCCTTTTCACCTAATGGAGTATTCTCAGTCGGTCAGGACATCGCATTTCAGTTCTGGTGTTCGGGCGTTCCAGGTTCAACGATGTCACTTAAACTAGTAGACCCCACTGGTTCGACTTGGTACTCGGGTACGGCAAGCTTCCAAGGCGAGAGATTTGCATTTCCTTACTCACACCGAAAGGACCTAACTATTGACCACACTCTGGTCACATCCAACCTTATCGACTTTCCAGTCTTGATTGACATATACGACACAGACTTGCGCACAGAGGCACGTTCCGACGGCAAGGACATTGCATTTGCCTGCGGAGATACTGCTCTAAGCCATGAGATCGAGTTGTTTGACCAGTCCTTCAATTCAACTCATGCGCATCTCATCGCCTGGGTGAAGGTGCCGCTGCTCTCAGCATCGGTCGACACGATAGTAACGATGTATTATGACAACCCAACTGTACCGATTGTTGAGGACCCTGCGGGTGTCTGGGATCTTGGGTATCTGGGCGTCTGGCACCTCTCAGAGAGTGGTGATGGCTCCCCCGGCGAATACGAAGACAGCAGTCTGTATAAGCACCATGGCCAGGGAGGAGAGGGGGATCCTCTGTATGTACCGCAGGTGGCTAGCGGCAAGATTGGCAGTGCTCAATACTTCACAAATGAAACCGACGGGAAATATGACTTGATAGACTGCGGCGACAGTCCGCTCTGGGACATCTCTGGGACTCAAATCACAATGGAGGCCTGGGTCTGGCACAACAACACACCATGGGATCATGTATACGGCATAATGAATCACAAAGGATGGAGTGATGGATACAGCCTCTTCATGCGCCGTAACATGCAGAAAGTTGCGTTCAACCTTCCAGGCGAAAGTCATCAGCTCACAAGTGCTACCGACATAACAGTGGACAACTGGCATCACATAGTGGCTGTGTATGATGGTTCAACAATGAGAACCTACATTGACGGTGTCCAAGACCCTAATGTCATGGACAAGAATCAGAACATCGAACCTTCATCCGCCGAAAAGGGATTCTGGATAGGACATGCAGATCAGCCCAAGGATGTCGTCTGGAGTGGTGAGTGGGTTGGCTTCATAGATGAGGTACGCCTCTCCACTGTTTCTCGCTCTGAGGCATGGATTGAAACAGAGTTCCGGAATCAGAACAACCCAGGCGGCTTCTACGCGGTTGGAGCAGAGGAAACAATTGGATACTCCCTATCAGAGAACATTACTCTGGACGGCACTGCCCAAGAGGGAGTCTGGTACATCACCGCCCAGTACACTGATGATGGTAGCTCCGATTTACACAAGGCAGGCACCTTCACTAGGAGCTTCGTCGTGACTCATGGGACTTCTTTCTCTTTGCTTGCTCCGAGCGATGCTGTTTCTGATGATACTGCTGCAAGGCTGATAGGAGAGCAGCTTTATGTTGAGTTCGAACTCCAGGATACGCTGGACTCCGGCCTGGTGAGCGGCGCTTCTGTGACCATGAACTGGAGTGTCAGCGGCACGCCCACCTCAGTCCAGCTTAACGACTATGGCGACGGAAGATATGGTGGAGTATATGACACTTCAGACCTGGGTACGGCAGGCCGCTGGCAGCTCGATCTGAATTCATATCATTCGCATTATACGAACGCAACATATTCCTTCTACTTGGACCTCTCACACGAAACCTATCTAACCTACAAGCCTCCGACCGATGTTGCCTACGGGGACAATTTCGTTGTCAAGCTGACTCTCAGAGATGCGTTCGATGACAGTCCGCAGCCAAGTGCAACGTTCAGCTGCAATGGTACAATCGTGGGCGTTCCAGTTGATTACGGGAACGGAACGTATCTTGTCACGATTGATAGCGATTGCTTGGCAGTCGGAGAATATGCCTTCAGGTTGATGGCCACTCCAAGTGACTCATACCTACTGAGCAGCTCAATTGACGTGAAGTTCAGCTACCGCAGTATAGCTACCGAAGCCTATCCTTCAAGTGCAGACCCAGTGGAGTTGTCTTGGGGCCAGGAGGCCAGCATAACTCTGCACTGGATTGATATTGACCATTCAGGCATTGGTGTGAACGGCGGCTCCATAAGCATCGACCCCTCGATTCCAATCCAGACCAGTCCTAGCGGCGACGGCACCTATTCTGTCACAATTGATGTGAGCTCATACTCACCTGGGACGCACGCCTTTGACCTGACAGTTTCCAAAGCCAACTATCAGGCTGGCACTACATCCATCGTCATCATAGTGAAGGCCCACAGTACATCTGTTGGTGTGAACTGCAACACTACGGTCCCAGTGGGAACCGACAGCTACTTTGAGTTGACATTTCTAGATCTTGATTCAGGATCGATTCCGATCGGCTCGGGCAACTTCAGTCAGGTCATTCTAGACTGGGGAACAGGAAATCAAGCCTATTCCTCTTTAGAATTCTGGCTCGACACAAGTACATGGGCGGTAGGCTTTCATACGATAAACATCACCGTCTATGCAACGACTGGTCCAAGGTACTATATTGACTCCTCTGTATCAATTGAGCTGGTCGTCAGAAGACTTGGGGTGTACTTGAGTTGGGAACACCTGGAGCCATTCCCGAACGGCAACGACTTCGAGATATTCGTCCATGTGAACATAAGCGAACCCAATGCCCCTCTGGACGGCGACCCAATAACTGGTCTGGACATTAGCTACTTCAGTGCGAAGAACGAAACTGGTGATTTCTACACCTTCGAGAGCTTCACAGAGCTTGGAAACGGCCGGTATTCAATCACTATCGACAACACTAGATTCTACGAAGGAAACTACGGTATCATAGTGATAGTAGACTTCCTACCTTCTGAGAACTTTACCGACACTCAAACACCAACGATAGCCTTCTCATATCGACCAATCCTCACGCATCTTTCATCTTCGGATTATCCCACAGTCACAACTACGTATGACACCAATGTAACGGTCACATTGAACTACGTGGACATCGATAACTCACAGAACATCACAACCGGGATCATAACGGCTGAGGGTGCTTCAATAGATTGGGTACATATCGCTAATGGCGAATACCGAGTTGTGATCATTGTCCAAGGTTGGGACCTCGGAACTCATGAGGTGAATCTGACAGCTGATGCGACGAGCTACCAAGCTAAGACTCTCACATTCCAAATTCTTGTGCAGATTGCTCATGCCTATGCACGTTCCTCCATCTCTTCGATAGACCTCCCAGTTGGTGATACGGCAGTATTCTTTGCAGACTACTGGGACATAACGAAAGATGAGCCCATTGTTGGTGCATCTGTCAGTCACAACTGGTTGCATAGTCTAAACGTCGTGTGGACCGGGTCAGACTACAGGATTGAACTACCAAGTCTAGACTCGGACATCCTCGGCAGCTATCTGATAATGTTCAACTTCTCCAAAGGTGTGAACTATCAGTTCGGCTACTTCAACGTCAGCGTGACTCTACGGACTCACTACACCGAGTTCCGTCTAGCAAGTGCTGTAGAGCCAACAGGCTACAAAGGGAAAGTCAATGTTTCTGTTTACTATAGAGACTTGGACAACAACGTGGGCATCGTTTCGCCTTTCATCAATGTTTCCGTCTATGGCGAAGCAGGCTGGATTTCCTCGACACTTGAGAATGATACTGGGTTGGGAGATGGATACTATGTCGTAAGGATTGCTGCTTCAGATCTTGGTGTTTCTGGTATTTTCAATTTCACTATCAACTTCAACTGGACTGGCCCCGTTCAGAAGTACTATGATAGAGTTATCAGAGCCTCGGTGAACATCATAGGAGAAGCATCAAGTCTGACCTTGGAGGAGTTTCCTGGTTCAACACCATACCTAGAGAATATGAGCTACTCGTACTTCTATAGTGAACTATACAGTGGAGCCGGCATTTCAAACTCTTCAGTTCCTGCCGGGAACGTTCTCATTCGGGTCGATTTCCTGGAAACAGCTATTGACCCTGCACTGATATCCATCAGCGAACCAGACCCGGTCGGTAGTCCAGGACACTACAAGGTCGAGTTCAATTCTACTTCCTTTGGCAGACCTGGAGTCTACACCATGCGTGTGTATGTGAACTGGTCGAAGAATGTAGAACCCTTCTATGCCAACAGGACTGACACGATCTCCGTCCGAATCATCTCACGTAGTACACTACTTAGTGTTACTCCTCCCGAGAGCACTGCATATGGTGTGAACGCCACGTTCTCATTCTCCTTCGATGATGTAGCAAATGGTACAGCTCAGAAGGTTGCAGACAGCGCACAAATGACAGTCACCGTCGGACTCTCAGACTATACTCTTACATACGACTCGATCTCGAGGCTATTCCATGTTTCCTTCAATACAAGCATTCTAGGAGAGCCGCTTGGGGGAAGACAATTCAATCTCGGTGTTACTTGGGTTGGGACGCCATTCTATGCGAACATAACCAATAGAATTGTGCTCGTCACCGTAACCCAAAGAGAAACTTCGTTCGACTATTCTGCACCAGTTCCAACTCAGTATGGCGAGAAGGTTTCTATTGCGGTTTCCTTCATCGACACAACTGGAGGCAGTTCAAAGCCAATCAATGATGCGAGCATTATCCTGTACAACGCAACTCAGGAAATCCCCGCCCTATATTACGACTACTCTTTGGTGGGAGCTGGCTTATACAGTATTGACTTGAATACTACCTATTTCGAGAAACCTTCACTGTACTCCTTGGTAGTGGAGGTGAGTACTCCGCATTTCTTCTATGCAAACGCGACAGGATCACGCACGTTAAATGTCATGTATAGACTTACCACACTACTTGCGGAACCCGTTGGTACCGTATCCTACAACTCCTCGCTCAATCTGGTGTTCCGCTACCAGGACATTCTAAGCTCAACTCAGATTGGCAACGGATCAACACCCACTACAATCCAGATTCTAAATGCGAGCTGGAGTTTCATGAGCTCGACTTGGAGAGATGCAACTCACGACTATCTGGTTGTAGTGGAAACTCACGACCAAGGTCTTGACATTAACACAGACTATGTCCTCTGGCTAAGGTTTGGCTATCCAGATTCATCTCCCTACTACCTCCCTGCTGAAACCTTTGTGACATTCAGACTTAGGCAGCGCAGCACTACTCTCAACTTGGCTGATCCTCCATTGCCGACTCCCAGTCCGGAGCACATCAATCTCACGACTATCTTTCAAGACGCGGAATCAGGCAGCGGAATCGATGGTGCCACTATATCGTTGGCTGTCGGGGGAACCGGGCTGGTCGAGGGGACAGACTATCATCTTCAGACTAGCATAGGAGGATTCTACTACCTTTCCGTAAACTCAACTGTAGTTGGAGCTGCAGGAAGTAGCGCTCTACTTCGGATTGATGCACTCTGGCCGTCAGTAGCTCCGTACTACGCTGATTCGACTGTCAGCATCACACTTTACGTGGTAGAGAGAAGTGCTAGCGTTCGGATACTGACACAACCTTCGCAGGTGTGCTACCTGGAGAACATCAGCTACGTCTTCGCTTACGTAGACGAGATGACTGAGGGACTGATTTCAGTAGCGAAGGATCAAGTGCGAGTGTACAGCGGCGGGACGCTGCTTGCGTCCAGCGACTTCTCTATGAGTTGCGACGTTGTCGGGTATCGGGTCAGCATCAACTCGACCAAACTGAGCTCAGGACTAGTGAGCTCTTGGAACGTTACAACATACGTTGACTGGCAATATGACATCGCGCCCTACTACACTGATTCCTCTGCACAAGTTAGAGTGACGGTTGTCAATAGAAGAGGTAGCGTATCTCGTGGTGAAGTGCCCACCGTTCCGCTTGGCGACAACATGACCCTCACGTTTTCGTATTTAGATGATGCAAATGGAGTTGGCATAGGTAATGCTATGGTTGAGTTCGACTCGTTGAACTCAAGTGGGCTCGTCGAAAACACGGACTACTGGGTGAGCAGAGGAACAGGAGAGAATCAAGGTGACTATGGAATAACCGTGGATGCATCAAGACTCAGCAGCACTGGCGTGTATACATTCACTCTCCGGCTTCTGTGGAATCCATCTGCTGAACCATACTACCAGAATACTACGCTTGTGTATCTCTATGGCTCCGTCAGACTCATCCAGGCACAGTTGGTGAATGACGCGCCTA
>LRSK01000006.1 GCA_001563325.1 Candidatus Thorarchaeota archaeon SMTZ1-83 | reverse complement strand
CTATTGGCTCATATAGGACTGGAACGGGGTGAATCATGAGTCACAAGAACCTACCGTGGCCAGAGCTTCATCGACCTACAAGACTCACACAGCTCGCTGGAAATGTCGATGCAATAAGAGAGCTGAAAGAATGGGTTCGGGCGTGGATTAGTGGATCACCTAACAGGAAAGCTGCGCTCTTGATTGGTCCTCCAGGAGTAGGAAAAACCGCATCTGTGGGAGCGCTTTCTCATGATTACGACTTGGAACTTGTGGAGTTCAATTCTAGTGATAAACGGAACAAGGGAAGTATTGAAAATCAGGTCTGGAAAGCGGCAACACAGCAGACGTTGGATGGTAGACTTCGTCTTCTTCTCTTGGACGAGGTGGATGGCCTTTCCGGCACCAGTGATCGCGGAGGTGTCGGTGCAATCCTGAAAATCATCGAGGAGACCGTACATCCCATCATAATGACTGCAAATGATCCAAACAGTTCACGAATCAAGGACTTGCTGAAAATCTGTAAGGTGTTTAGATTCGAGGCAATTGAACCAAATGAAATGGTAGCTGTCATTAGAGAGATTGCATTAGCACATGATTCTTTATTTTCAGATGAGGTATTAGAAGGAATTGTAGATAAGGCGGGAGGCGACCTTCGAGCTGCAATATCCGATCTTGAAACGCTCTCTGTAAGCGGGCGTACATCAGATGAAGGATTGCCGTCTCGTGACGTGCGTCGTGAGGTTAGTGATGCTTTTGGAAGATTGTTTATGACTACAGACCCAGAAACAGCCAAACGCGTTATTTCGGAACTAGATATAGACTACAATCAACTGCTTCTGTGGCTCGAAGAAAATGCCCATCTTCATCTCACAACTCCGGAAGAGCTTGATCAAGGATTTGAGTATCTATCGCTCGCTGATTTATCACTTGGAAGAATTTGGAAATGCCAGAATTGGAAATTACTGGCCTATGTATATGACTTTCTTGCGATTGGGATGTCAACAAGCAGGAAAATAACACCCTATAGAATAGTTGAATATTCTCAGCCGTCTTGGCCAATGCTAATTTGGCGTGGAAATAGAGAGCATGACAAGGAATCAGACTTCCTTCTGCAAATTGCTAAAATCGCCTCGGTTTCAAAGAATAGGGCTGCACGTACCTACAAAGATGCAATACTTGAGATAGTCAGACAAAATCCAGGATTGAAGGACGTCTTTTCGAACTGGCTCGAGATTAAGAAGGGTTTCTTTGATGAAAGAAGTAGTCGTCGCTGATGGCACTTAGGACACGTCTGGACCTCCTGAGATAATTCAGATGAGCATTCAATTGCTTTCGAATCCTTGAAAGAGCATACTTGCTAGTAGTCATTCGGATAGGAATTGCCGTTTCCACAAGTACTAGACCTTCTGGCGGAGCTGGTTCAATCCCACCTGGAATTATGCTTGGGCCATTGAGGTGATTTGAGAACGTTTGCATATCCATTTTGCCGATGCCGATTTGTATGAGCATAGATACCATCTTTCTGATTAGCTTCCAGAGGAAATTTGTCCCAAAGATGTCCATTGTAATACCAGTATCTGATTCAAGAAGACATGCATTGAGAATGGTAGTCGTGGTCGGTCTATCTCCATCTGGTTTGGAGAAAAGAGAAAAATCGCGGGTTCCCGATAAGAGCTGTATCGCGTTTCTCATTGATTGTAGATTTACCTCTCTTGAATCCAAATCGAAGTAGTATCTGTAATGTCTCATAAGTACATCATATCGTGGATTAAAGTTGGCTGGCACTACTGCAAATGCCCATAAAGCAATATCAGACGGGAGATATCTATTTACTTTGTCAATGTTGAGTTCCCTTTCTGTCTTTATTGATACAATTTGACCTATACTATGTACGCCACGGTCAGTACGACCCGATAATTGGACTGTCTGAGTAGAGTAATCAGTTTCACTCTGCATGTCCCATTGGTTTAACGCGTCAATCAGTTCGCCCTGTACTGTAAGGAGATTTGGTTGAAATTGAGACCCATAGTAACGATCTCCAAGATAGAAAAGACGTGCAATATAAGAGTTCAACTGATAGCCCTCTTAGTCATGACTGCCATAGTCCAAACAGGTTTCGTAAGGCTCGGGCCCTGTGGTCCTCTATTCGATAGCGGTAGATTTTGATCCGCCCGAACATCTTTTCCTCGACTAGACCGGATTCGATAAGCACTTCGAGATGTGATTTGGTCGAGCTATGATTCAAAGAAACTCTCCTGCAGAGTTCGGATATATTCAGCTCGCTGGAAGTAGCCAGCTCTTTCAGTATCTTGATTCTCCCTCTCGAAGAGAATAGCTCCTCGATTGGCACACGAAACCTATCATCAGCGTCCTTAGAAATCATGAAAACCCCCATCAATTAAGCAAGTCGAGTAGATGCTGTTCTAACATTTCAGCTGGTACGTCAGAGAGGCCTATCAGAGTTGTCTGGCCTCTCTGTCCAGTACCAGAACGTTTTGTGTCTAGAAGTCCATGAGCATTTAGATCTTGGACCCACTCCCAGACCTGAGTATGAGCCCTTGGCTCTTCGTTGTACTCCTCACAGATCGGGTGATACATCTCTTCGAGCTCGCCCATTGTGATATAGGCACCCCGATTCTCCTTGAGCTGTCTTGCGGCTGCTAGAAGTAGAAGCACATTCTGTCGTGGGAGGGCTGCAAACACCTCCTTCCTCAATTCAGGATGGGTATCAGCCTTCGCCTTACGGGCATAATCAGGAATCACTTTTCTGGAATTTTCACTGTCAGCCTGCTTCCCTGCACGCCATAGAAGTTCGATTGCATAACGAGCGTCTCCGCGTTCTGATGCAATGTCACAGATGAGTTGTAGTGTCTCGTCCATGACTACATCGTGGTCGAATGCAATATCAGCTCGCCCCTTTAGAATGTCGTATAGAGCATCAGACGTGTATTGGTCAAACCGCAGGACGTTTCGTTGAAGTGTACTTAATGTACTTTGGTCCAGTATACTCTCATCGAGAGGTATCTTTCTTCCCACTCCTATCACGGAAAGACGTTGAGGAGCATTCAATCGATCATCCATTAGTCGGGTCAAGTCGTAGAGAATGTCGGCACCTCGCTGTCTAATGAAATAGTCGAGTTCGTCAAGTATTAGTAGAAGATACTTGTCTTCTTCATCAAGTACCTCAACAACCATTTGGAGGATTTCTTCCGGCGAGTGACCTCGCCGAGGAAATCTTGGTTTAAACTCCCTCAGCATCCGTAGATACACAAGATAGGTACTCTTGTTCACCCGGCAATTTATGTGCAGATTGTGCAGATTTATGCCCCGTCGGGTTGCTGCTTTCATCATTTGATCTGCGAACCGCTTAGTCACAGCCGTTTTTCCAGTTCCTACTGGACCCTCAATGATGAACTTCTGACTTGTATGACCAGGAGAAGCAATTAGTGTCTTGAAGCTCTGGGCAAGTGTTCTTAACTCAGACTCTCGATGCGGAAGGGTTTCAGGAACATAATCGATGGAAAGCAATTGCTCCGATTTGAACACACTCTGTCGACTCAGTTCGTCTTCCACATAGTCATGCGTCATGGGTCATCCCAATCCAATATGGAAACAATCTTGTAACTTAAAAGAGTTGTGAGAATTGTCCGATTAAACGTATACGAAAAGTGGGGCTAACCGAAAGTAATAGTGGCGAGCTCGTTACTCAAGATCCATATCATCGTCACTTTGGACTCATTGGGGTCATGGCAGTCATCACTCGCCACACTCAGTTAGGTTCAGTTGTCCTTAAGTCTGACGAAAAGAATGTGCGGCCGCCGGGATTATCTCGACATCCGATAGCCGTCTGCCGATTCGAACCCGGGTTGGAGGCTTGGGAGGCCTCCGTCCTAACCAAGCTAGACTACGGCCGCTGAAGGGGTCATCCCTACGGTGCTTGATAAAAGACTATCGGCAAACTGAAATGCTCCAAGTCAATGCTTATCAAGGACGTATGGAACAGCCGGCTCTGAGGATTATACTTCATGCCCGGTAACGATTTATCAGTCAATTTCTGGCAAGGAAATCAGGCATGTGCAGAGGCTGCAATCGCAGCAGGTTGCAGTTTTTTTGCTGGCTATCCAATTACTCCAGCATCTGAGATTGCAGAAATAATGGCAGAGAATCTTCCAAAGGTCGGAGGAACGTATCTCCAGATGGAAGATGAGATAGGTGCGATCTCAGCAGTGATTGGGGCCTCATGGGGAGGTGCTCTGTCAATGACTGCTACATCGGGTCCTGGCTTCAGTCTTATGCAAGAGAATATTGGATATGCCGTCATGACTGAAACACCATGCGTTATTGTAAATGTCCAACGTGCAGGGCCAAGTACAGGACAGGCAACAAAAGCTGCACAAGGCGATTTTATGCAATCAAGGTGGGGTACACATGGTGACATTGAAAGTATAGTATTGTCTCCAAACTCAGCACAGGAAACATTCGAGCTCACCTTGCGTGCCTTTCATCTGTCTGAGAGGTTTAGACATCCCGTAATCCTTCTTTCGGACGAGGTTGTGGGACACTCTCGGGAAAAAGTGGTTGTAGACATAATGGAAGATTTTAAGGTTCGGAGAAGATATGCAAAAGTGGGAGTCCCGCCTTTTGGGGGAATCGATGATAGTGGTTGGGTCCAGATGCCAAGATTCGGTAATGGTCATAATCTATTAGTCACTGGCTCAACACACGACGAATTTGGCTATCGACGGACAGTAGATCCCGTTGTTCATGACAAACTTGTTCGTAGAATATCGGCAAAGATTCAAAATGAACGTGGCATACTTGCAGATGTAGTCTTGTCAGGTGAGGAATCTGCGGAATGGGGTGTCATATCATATGGTTGTACATCAAAATCTGTAGAGGAATTAATTGCAAGAAGCTCGGGTACCTTTCCATTGAGATCGTTGCGGCTGAGAACTGTATGGCCATTTCCGGATTCTGAAGTCAAAGAATTTGCGGAATCGGTTGAACGATTACTAGTACCTGAACTTAGTCTGGGACAACTCTCCAGAGAAGTATCAAGAGTCGTTGGTGGTTCCGTAAACGTGGTTCCACTTACCAAAATCGGTGGAGGACTTATGATTGAACCAGATGAACTCGTGGAGAAAATCAAATCAGAATCGTAGCCTGTTGGAGAGATTCCTAACGAAGATGTAGGACCTGGCGGATCGGGGTTTCCAACGATTATTACTATACTAGTTCTCATCCAGATGACTATAGATTGTGAAATATTAGTTTCTTCGCACCAAGGGCTGCTTACATACAGATACAGACTGTGTAATCCTGGATAAATGGAGAGTGGGAAAAGAACTTGTATTGAGAAGGTGATATTTGCATTACTAATTGTGACAAAAGGACTAACTGCTGTATCAGCAAATATTCTCACATCAACGGTTCTGACCTTTTGTCCGTTATCATCTGTAACATTGAAATCAATCTCAGCCGTTTCTCCATAATAGACCAAATCAAATCCTGCAGTGACATTGATGGTCCCATATACAATAATTTCTAGTTCAAGAGATTCTTGAGCAAGGAATGAGCTATCGCTTATTTCAATGGTAATTGTGTGAGGACCTAGTGAAGTATTGTCAGCGATTGGGATGACAAGTTCCGTTAAGCTGTTTGTTATAACTGACATGTTTGCGCCAATCTCACCAATGGAATCTATGATTGCTATTGGAATCACCTGGCTCTGCAAGAGAGTCGAATTGATGCTGATATTCAATGTGTTATTGCTTCCACGTATGGTTGACCAAGAAGAATTCGTTGTTGAAAGCTGAACAACATAAGGTATCACATCGACTATGACTAATTCAGACTCGTTCTGATAAAATGGATTAACAGATGTCAGGTTCACATTGTAAAGTCCTGGTTCGACATTGAAAGAAATTGACACACTATAGTGTCCGTTCCCGAGGAAGTTCATTATACCAGAGGAAAAGGAAGTCTCCCACTGAATTATGCTATCGGATATAGGTTGACCCCCCCAGGTTGTTTGTTCTATGAGTATATCTACAGATTCTATTTGACTGCCATCTGGAGTCTGGCAATGAACCGAAGATGGTGAAGATAGAACGGTTAGATTTGAGGCAGCTCTAGTTACTTCGATGGGGAAGGATTCTGAAAAAGGAAGAAAATCTTCGGTCCCATTACCTTCTACTACAACTGTATATTCTTCTGGAGGTCCAGTAGTGCTAGTCCAGTTCATCTGAACATTTCCACTTGAGGATGTAATCGTATTTGATTGCATTATTGGGTCAAATGTGGAATTGAGGAGGGTAACTGTTACCGGGCGGTTCCCATATGGAATAGATTGGTTATGCGTACTTGTGACTTTGAACTCGATTGTAGTATTTGTGTTGAATTCGATGCTCAATAGTGATAATGGCACGACGCTGAGATGGCCTCTTGTTATATTCACGACTATCGTGTCGCCCCCACCCTGTGAATAGGAATCGTAGATCTCAACATTGAAGATTACAAAGGCCTGTGAGCCAATTGGTCCTGGCGAAGTGTCTTCTGGCATGATAGTGTAGTATGAATTGAAGTAACGCACATCATTTGAGGACGGAATATAATAGCTATTTGAAAATGTAGGACCCTGGTCGGTCACTACTGCAAATGATACATAACACCATCCATCTTCGCTGAAATCCGCAATCAACTTAGCCACCATGTTTATTGTCTCACCTACTTCATACACCAGCTTGTCAGTTTCGAAGTAGTGAAATTCAAAATAGAAAGCAGAAACAGGTGTGACCAGACAAAGTGCAATACATGTGCAGACAATAACAGCTGCTAGTGTCCTTTGGCTCAAATGACGCACCAAAACTCGGTTCGTATGTTGCCTAAAAAACAGCACACGAATAGAACGACAACTTTAATTCAAGACTTACTGCCAACCAAGCGCCGAAGAGAAGGAGTGTCCTGATTTATGGTAGTCCGGCTAAAGAATGCCACAGTTGAATCCATTGAAGATACTGAAACAAAGAGGCTGAAAGTTGTCAAGCTAAATGCCAAGGAGGAGGGGGCTCGGATTTCATTGGAACTTCCGGAGGTCCTATGTGCTGCAATGAGTCCAAGAGACAAGGTCACAGTCATAATCGATACTAAACCAATCACACGAGGAGAAAGTGCCAGACTTTATGCAGAGGGTAAGGTTTTTCGAATAAGGGATGATGATGGAGTTGAGGTAACTAGTACGGTGGGTGGACTAAGAATGACTCTTGATATTAGCAGTCCTACTGCTGCTCAAAGAAAGACCTTTGATTCCGACAGATTCTTAATAGCCATTATTTGAAAGAGCATTTCAATATTCGCCCAGAATAGTTTCGGGTATCTCTTTCTCAGTCCGGACCGTTAGTACTCATTGCAAGGAATTAGTAATCTGCTCTATCGAACAAGATGTCCTGAAGAACGTACTGAACCCCTCCTGAAATCTAGTTAGGACCGCAGACCTATGTCTAGTTTGGGTGTGGTCTTTGATTGATGAAACATTCGAGGCTATTCAAAACGAGTCTTGGTCTTGCCCTGACTGTTCAGGTCTATTGACAGCGAACCAGGGCTATGTAGTATGTGTAGAATGTGGTTTGGTGATTTCTAGAGAATACGTGTCACCCACATATCAAATGGGTGAAAAGATATCTGACAATGCACCTGAAGCAAGTGTATACGTTTCTCTTGGCAATCGTATGCATATTGTTGATGGACTGGGGAGCTATATTGGCTTCCATAAGGATAGATACTTTCAGGATGCACATGGTCAGACTCTCACAGCACGGTCTCAAAAGAAATTCAAGCGGCTTAAGATGATCTACAGCACACGAATACGGATTGGCAGAAACGAAGCAAAATATAGAGCTCTCAGAACACTTAATCATGTTTCAAAGTTGCTTATGCTAAACGAACAAGTCCGTGATCGCACAGCCTATCTCTACAAGAAAATATCCTCTGAATCTTCAGAGAAAATTAACAACAACATCCTGCTTGTAGCTGTATGTCTTCTAATGGCTGTGAGAGAGTTCAAGGATGGAGCGCCAATAACCTTAGACGAGATAGCTAATACCTTCGAAAAATGTGGACATCGTGTAAACGTCAGGGCTATTGTGAGAGAGGCGCTGAAGCTCAAATCACTAACAGGTGTTGCTCCTGAGATTCGTCGTCCAGAGGACTATGTACCAAGAGTCCTGTCTATGTTGATGAACAGTAAAAAGGTGCTCAAGAAGGTGACATCTCGTGGATGGAGTCCAAAGATGTATGAGAATGCTCTCAGAGACAAAATCCTTGAGATTCTTGATATGATACCGGCCTCTAGAAGAGGAGGACGAAATCCATACATATTCACTGTATCTGCGGCTTACGCAAGCGATCGTCTAATTGCAGATAATCATGGAAAACGGTCTGTGCTTACTCAGAAGCTCACTTCGGAAGCTACTGAAGTCGCCGAGTACAGCATTCGAGATCACTTTGGAATGATGAAAAAAGTGATTGCTTTGGCTTCTCCAGCATAGAAAAGCAATGCAATAACTTCGGCTTTAATCATACTCCTGAAGGTGATGATTAGGAAATGCAGGAAGATAAGATAAGAGTGATTAGATGTCCAGACACGAGGTGCGTAGAGTGTTCTGAACTGGCCGCCCAAGATTGCTCGGAACTCTCCATACCACCAAGAAAGGGGACAATGGCGAAAGTAATTATTTTGGAAGCTTCTAGGAGCTTTCTTCATCTTGGAGGAATGTCAGGCTGCACCCCGACTAGACCGCCATGGAAAGGAGAAGGGTGGGAATCGGTTTACATTGGCAATCAAGAAAAGTTCCCGGACACGGACTGCTGTCCTGTAGATATCTACTTGGTTGGGCCGTATCTTTCGCTTTACTTCTCAATGACAAGTGGAAATGAGATCTTTCACAGGTCGTATCCACTAG
>LRSK01000005.1 GCA_001563325.1 Candidatus Thorarchaeota archaeon SMTZ1-83 | reverse complement strand
CTATCGATTTCAACATCACTGTTATTGTACTCCCAAGATATTCTCTTGTCGACCGTCCTACCTCAAGTCACACTTATCGCTCTCATACTGGCCGTTCTGGAGCTCCTGTCAGTCGCTTGGACTGACAATCTCCTTCTCCCACTCGGAACTGCACTAATGATGTGGCAACTGCTGTTTCCAACGACGACATTCTGGTTCTTAGGAGTATGGACTATCTGAGGCTTTGGCGACTCAGCTACACAGCCTCTTCCCAGATTCCCAGTCTCTCAATCCCCGAAGAACCGAGCTCGCAGAGAAGCTTCAACTCGGCTAGTAGAGCAGTCCACCCAATGTCGTACCCTACCACTTCTTCAGGCTGTCTAAATCCATAGTGATGCAGAGTCACAAGGGTCTCTCCATCTATGTCATCAAAACGAACGTTCACTTTGGTTTCTAGCTCATCGCCATAGACCCAAGTGAACTCTATCTCCTGGTCATGGTCCATCTTGGTGAAGACGACGGGCCCCTGCCCTTCAGCCCACCAGGTGTAGATGCCTGCATATTGGCGATCCACCTTCGGCTGTTCAGCTCTTATGAAGTGCCTAAGCTTCTCAGGATTCGTCCACCAGTCAAAAGGAAGTGCCCTGGGCGCCTTGCAATGGACGCTCAATCTTACCTCTGTGGGGTCATACCTTGTGATTCTGAGAGGTCTATACTCTGAGTAGTCGAATCTTAGAGCGGCGTATCCAAGCTCCATTACCGACTTGAAATTCGCTAGAAGCACAATCCAGTGTTCGGGGAGGTGGAAATCCACTGCAGAGTCCGGAATAGCGCCATGTTTGAGTTCGAGATAGGTACCTCCATTGGTTGCCCGGAATCTCAGAACGAAGAGCGAATCGGCTCCAAGGATGTTCCATCCGAATAGAATACCCTTCTTCTCTGTGAGCTCCTTGATATCCCAACGATTGCCTATCTCGGATGTTGTGGGAGCACTGTTTCCCAGAAACGTGATATGCCCGCCAGACCTGATGTCTGCGCTTATCTCATCTCCAAGCCACTGAATCATTGTCAGCGGATTGAGGAATCTCTGCCACACCTCATCTAACTTCTTGTTGATGAGTATACGCAATCTAATGACTGGAGCTACGTCTTCCCTGGGGGATAGTCCCAATGTCCTCTACCTCGTAGGTCTTGTCAGTTGCACACGCACCTTATTTGCATGACGATTTAATGATAGCTCGGCTCTACTCGGAGCACTAACGAGCAGTAAAACCTCCATCCACCACGATCACGGCACCGGCAACAAATGAGGATTCTTTGGAAGCAAGGAAGAGAGCAGTCCTAGCGACTTCTTCTGGCTCTCCAAATCGACGTAGTGGGTAGTTGGAAATTCTCTGCTCTCGAACCTTCGCGGGATCTCCCTGTCCGGCTATTACCCTGCTCAACATCGGAGTTTCAATTGCCCCCGGACAGATGCAGTTGACTCGTATATTGTCATGGGCCAAATCGACAGCCAGGGCCTTGGTCAGCCCGATGACGCCCCCCTTAGAGGCTGAGTAGGCTGGAGAGAAGGAGCCCACTAGACCTGCAACAGAAGCGTTGTTTATGATTACTCCTCCACCCTTGTTGATCATCTGCGGGATGAAGTACTTGCAGCAAAGGAATACAGATTTGAGGTTGACATTGACTGAGATGTCCCACTCTTCCTCTGTAGTGTCAATAAGACTCTTGACTACCTCGACGCCTGCATTATTGAAGAGGATGTCAGCGCCACCTTGAGCCAACGCTAAGTCCGCAAGTTGCTGTACGTCACTTCTGACAGATACATCAGTTCTGACAAAAGTGGCGTTTCCACCATCCTGATTGATTGCTTCAACCACTTCGGTTCCGGTTGTTTCATCGACGTCAGCAGCAATAACACTTGCACCCTCTGTAGAAAACAGTCTGGCGGTGGCCTTTCCTATGCCAGCGCCGGCTCCCGTAATGACAGCTATTCTATCAGAAAGCCTTGCCAGAGTCACCCACCTCCCTTCTCCATCCAAAACTCGGCAATCTCCACCGGAGTCGCAAACCATACTGCCTTCTTGGACTTCATGTGGTGAATCAGCTTCTCAAGCATCTTTGCCCTAGAAGGAACTCCCATTATCTGTGGATGCATGGTGAGCATATAGTAGAGACCCTCTTCATAGACTGCGTCAAATTCGTCGGACCATATCTCGAAGACCATCCTGTGACTGCTTATACCGCTCTGATACTCTAGGGCTGGAAAGTAATTGAAGCCAAAGAAGACCCAATCATCCAGAATCCAACGAATCGGAAGCTCCACAATCTCCCTACCTTTGCTCTCCACGATGTAAGGCATATCATCCCCCATCATTGTGCTATTGTAGATCAAACCATGCTCAGTCAAGAGACCGTATGTGTTTTCACTCATGTCAGCGGCGGGGGCTCTGTACCCTCTTGGTTTCTGCCCTGTCAGCTCCATCAATGCGCTGAACCCCTTCTCGAGCTCCTCTGTTTCCTCTTGGAGGCTGCAGCTGGCGGGATTACGGTGCGAATAGCCGTGGTGTCCAATCTCGTGCCCCTCCCGGTGGATATCGATTACTGATGAAGGATATCTCTCTGCGACTTCACCAGGAATGAAGAACCCAGCCCGAACATCATGCTTCTTCAGCAGCTTCAGAAGACGCGGGACTGCTGCCCTTGGTCCGTATTGTCCCAACGATAGGACTACTGGATTGTCATGCTCCGTCTTGTGTCGTCTGAGGATGTTACGCCATGATATATCAGCGTCTAGGTCGAAGGTCAAGCAGACAGCACACTTTGCTCCGTCCAACCACTCCATAGATGCATCGCCTGTTCCCCTGACTGTCCTCATCCTTTTCTATGTAGCGGACCTCATTTTGTAGCTCATGTTCGCGTCAGCAGCATTCAATAGCTCAAGAGAGAGAACAAAAGGAGCCAATGACGAATCGTATTGTTGGCCATAAACTGATGCTTCAAAGTGGAACAGAAGCCCGACACATTGTAGAACTACGCGTGGACAAGACTGTCCCGGAAGCGTACTGGTACTTGCCGGATGACTATACTAATAACTCCGAACTATTGTTAATCACTCAGTGAAGATAATGGTTGCAGATCTTGAGAAGAAACTAGTGGATGTAGTTGAGAATGTCGTTCCTAGCGTTGTTAGCGTAGCTACAACCAGACTAGCTAGGGACCAGCTCTCAAGGCCAGTTCCTGTGCAGGGGCAGGGGTCCGGCGTTGTCCTGACTGAAGAGGGATACGTGGTTACCAATGCGCATGTGATTGCCGGGGCCCGAGACGTGGAGGTTATCCTCAGCGATGGCCGTCAGTTCAAGGTGGTTGTTGTTGGAGAGTCTAAACTCAGAGACCTAGCAGTCCTCAAGATTGAGGCAGAGAATCTGAAGCCAATTGAACTTGGAGATTCCGAATCACTGAGGGTTGGTCAATTCGCGATTGCAATCGGAAATCCATTGGGACTGGGTACTACCGTCACCTTTGGGATGGTAAGTGCCGTAGACAGAACAATCCAGGGCCAGAATCAGTTTCTAGAGGGACTCATACAGACGAGTGCAGAGATAAACCCAGGCAATAGTGGAGGAGCTCTTGTGGATTCTTCTGGCAAGCTCATCGGTGTACCTACGGCGATGATTCCCTTTAGTCAAGGCATAGGATTCGCGATTGCAGTGAATGGAGTAAAAGCTGTCTTCAACGAACTCGTGGAAACAGGCACAGTAAGCACGCCTTGGATGGGTGTGATGGGCGTCACTTTGAGCAAAGGAATGGCAGCCCACTACAGACTTAGTGCCGAGGAGGGGGCACTTCTAGTTCAAGTTCCAAGAGGACCCTCATCACAAGCAGGACTAAAGGCGGGCGATGTCATAGTGGCCATTGACGACGAAGATATCAAGGGCATGGAGGATCTCCGGAAGAAGATTCTGGGTAAGCGAGTGGGTGAGAAGCTCCGTGTTAGATTCGTACGTCGGACGGAGATATTCGAGGTTTGGATCCAGCTGGCTGCAGCAGGCTGATTTCCGATTAGAAGGCAACAACGACCAGCATAACTCCAACCACGGTAGCCAACACGCCGACTGCTGCCAAGGTGGTTAATCGCTCTTTCAGATAGAAGACTGAGATTGGAACAGCAAAGAGTGGAGAAGTAGAACCAATAACAGCACCCATGGCGGCCCCGATTAGTTTGACCATCCACACGTAGAGAAGAGACCCGATAGCCATACCGAACAGACCTGTTACAGCAACAATTTTCGTAGCACGTGCGGTGGGCATCGGCATTCCTTGATGTCGTGCCACAAAGAACAAGGGAACGAACTCAGCAGAGCCAAGGACGACTCTTACAAAGTTGGCGTCAACTGGATCCACAGCAGTGACACCAATGTCAAGGAAGACTGTTGCACTGGCGAACATCACCATGGTTAGAAATGCCAGAGCTATTCCAAATGGATCAAGCCGGGCTGACGCTTCATCTTCATGAGCCTTGTTCTGCTCACGCGAAATCAGAATGAGGCCTCCTACAGTAATCACAATCCCGATTAGTCTCAAAGGAACAAGAACATCCCCCAGAAAGACTATCGCCAAGAAATAGGTGAGAATCGGAAATGACATTGCAATGGGAAAGGCATAGGATACTCCAATTCTCTCTTGACTCATCAGGTAGATTGTGTCTCCAATAACTGCCCCAAGGGAGATGGATAGGGCGAGATAGATCAGAGATTCAACAGGAACGAAGAACGGGGACGCTCTGAATGGCAGTACGACGACAACGGACATGAATGCAAGTGCCACCCACATCTTGATTGAGCTTATCGCCAACGGACGTATCTCTTTGCTCTGAGACCTGTACACGACAACTGAGATTGCCCACATTGCAGAAGCGAGAAATCCCACTGTCGTGCCAAGAACCAGCTCCGGTGTGACCTGCATAGACTTTGAGCGAAAACTTGGTACCTAAGACACTATCGGTAACCACCATGCCTTCAGTTCGACACAGTTTCCAGGTATTCCGTGGCCTGCTTTGAACCCTTAAGGAACACGATTGTCTTGCTGTCAGCATTCTCACTCAAGATCCTGTCTACTATAGGTCTCGTCCTTGAGGGATACCCCCATATCCACCGCAGGAAATCAAGATCGATCTTCTCTGTGCATCCTTCAGCGAGCTCGGGCCGTACTTTCCCATGGTGAGTGATACGTCTCTTGAAGATTCTCCAAAACGAGACTCTTCTCGGCACATCAAGGAATATCGCGGCATCAGCTCGCTCAATCCTCATCTCTAGGGTCTTTGAGTAGTTGCCGTCCATCACCCATTCGCTTCTAGAAATCAGTGACGCCACTACTTCACGCCATTCCTCTTTTGGCGTTTCAACCCAATTTGGCTTCCAGTAATAATGGTCAAGGCAAATCCAGGGAAGACCAAGACGTTGAGCAAGCGTCCTTGCGAATGTGGACTTCCCTGAGCCACTTGGGCCAAGGACTAGGATGCGCTTCATTGTTCCTTTTCCCCGTTTAGCGAATTGATAAGGATTGGGGAGAAGCAGCCTAGATTTGCAGGGTTGCGGAGCCTTCGTGGTAGACTCTCATCCCATGACCCCGAAGGGATCCAACCAGAGTAATGTTCCCACGCTGAGCAAACTTGACTGCTGCATCAGTCGCTACAGCTGCAGATGCCAGCAGCGGAATCGAAGCCCAGGCGCACTTGCTCACTATGTCTGCTGTAAGACGCCCAGTCGTCAACATGAAAGACGACTCAAGGTCGAAACCACTCCTTACGGCCAGACCAATGCACTTGTCCGCAGCTGTGTGTCGACCAAGGTCTTCGACAATAGAGTGCTTCTGCTTCGACATGTCCATCAATAGTGCTGCATGAGTGGCCCCGGTCTTCCTCCTAATCTCCTGAGAGGTTCTAATCAACTTCACAGCATTGAACAGATTGCCAATTCGGATTGATAGTTCAGAATCGAGTCTTGGTATCCCGGATGCAGTTCTCAATTGCTGTAGGATTTCAGGGGCCGAGCACTCCGTGGTCACAACTCGTCTTACATGTACAGGCCGAACTCGTGACCCAATGGAAGATCCTTCTCTTGGTATCACTGTACAAACGTTATTCGCGTACTTGATGCCGGCAATATCCTCTTCAGATGAGAGAATCCCCGAAGATAGTAGATAGCCAAGCGCAAGCTCTTCCTCAAAACCAGGACTGCACACAAATGCGGCGATGAACTCCTTTCCAAGCCTGAGCTCAAGCGCGGTTTCGACTGCAATCGCGTCATCCTCATTCCTGAACTCGTTCTTCTCAAGCTTCTGGGTGGGCAATATCCGGTATGGCCGCAATCAGAATCCTCCTCAAATCAATAGAAGCCTGCGCATCCGTGGATTCACGTAGATAAAACAAGCTGGGTCAACATTGTGAAAGACTAGTAACGAGCTTTCTCCCAACACTCTTTCAGAACGTAGTAACCATTCGTGACAACTCCACGGTAATCATCTGAGCTTCTAAACTGCGATAGGAATAGACGCCAGCCGGCCTCGTAGAAGCCTCTATAGTGTTCTTCAAGGGTCTCATAACCTAAGGCCTTCAGTACGTCAGTGACTCTTGTACGGTTCCAAGTCCAGACCTCCATGGGATTGTCGTGTGTCTGTGTTATCAACCGAACCGGAGAGGGGGCGACCCTCCAAGTCATGTATCTAATCAAAGACCAATAGTCAAACCCAGCGCGGTCAAGTGTTCTCATGGGTACCGTGCTCAAGAAATCTCCCAGGTCCAAGAGGTTCTGCAAATCATGTTCCCTTATCTCGTCAGGAGAGGGCGCATACGAGAAGTGAGGGTGGCCGTATAAGGGCTGAATATCATCTAACCTCGGTGGCGAGAATCTCTCTTGCTTTAGGGCATCGTTCAACAGGACTATCTGGGACCTGGGAAGGTGCAGGGGTTCAGGTTCTCTCTCGTAGAAAGTCGTTTCGAAAGTTCTGGAAAGCTCCATCGAGGCAGCGAAAGGGTCTTCTTCAGATGCGAATAGCCCTTCATCGTCAGTCAGATGAACGTGTATGTCAACATCGCTCAAGACAGGGACATAGTCGATTGGAGATTCCCACTCTTTGATTGAGGAGCCCTTGGCGTATGCAAAATCAAGCCGTTCTCCCTGGCTCTCTCGAAGCACCTCTGACCAAACCTGAAGGCATACACGAACATCGTGCCTTGCGCTCTTGTGAAGCTTGGAGAAGTCGTCCATATGTCGGACAATTCACAATTAAAGAAAACACTTCCGACATGCTGCTCTTGGGCGGAGCCATACCCTTAATTGAGGGGTGTCGCTCAGGCGAGTAATTTCCCTATAGAGGCGCAGTCATCAATGACAAGAATTGAAGGCCAGCAGATCTCTGACACAGCAGGGCCATCTATGCCCGGCCCCTACAAGATTGTTGGCGCCACTAGTCTTGGGATATTCCTTGGCGCTCTTGATTCCTCGATTGTCAATGTATCACTTGTCACTATGGCGGGAAGTCTAGGAGCAACAATGACCGAGATTCAATGGGTGGTCTTGTCCTATCTTCTAATCATCACATCCTTCATGCCCCTGATGGGTAAGTTGGGAGACAGATATGGTAATACACGAGTCTTCCAAGCAGGAATGCTAGTCTTCATCACAGGGTCTCTCCTTTGCGCCTTGAGTCCGGGCCTGATTGTCCTTGTGTCTTCGAGAGTGTTTCAAGCACTTGGTGCCAGCATGATGACTGCAAATGGGTTGGCACTAGTCACGTACTTCACGACCCCTCACAATCGGGGTCGCGCTATTGGATTGAACTCAATTGTATTGGCTGCCGCGCTGGGTTTTGGTCCTGTAATAGGTGGGATACTCAGCCAATATTTTGGATGGCAGAGTATATTCCTCATCAATCTCCCAATCGGCCTTCTCGGGTTCATAGTTGTGCAGAAGACGGTTCCAGAAACTGAACTCGTGAAAGAAACGACATTTGATACTATCGGCGCCATGCTCTTCTTCACCTTTCTTTTCGCTTTGATCTATTTCGTTTCGGTGGTGACCACGACGGATCTGGCAGTGTCGATGGTTTGGGTGTCAATCATCGCCATCTCTTTTGTGGCGTTTGTAATCAGGGAGAAGAGGTTCTCGGTCCCAATCGTGCCAGCTGGTCTCCTTGCAGATAGACGCATATCTTCCAGCATTTTCTCAGCATTACTGGCTTACATGGCAATAGTCCCGTTAAGCTTCTTGTTTCCTTTCTTCCTTCAGGAAGAGTTGGGGCTCACCCAATCTGTGACTGGTCTTGTTCTCACTGCGCATCCAATAGTGATCTCGGTAGTAGGACCCTTTGCTGGTTTTATGTCAGAGAGAGTCAGAGCAAAGTATCAGACTGTACTTGGACTTGTAGCGCAGCTTGTGGGGCTGTTGTTTATAGGGCTGTCAGTTCCAAACATCCCACTGATAATCATCGGGATTGCCATAATGGGTTTTGGACTATCAACTTTCTCAGTGGCAAATGGGAACTTCATCATGACATCGGCACCACGTGAATACATGGGTGTGATTAGTGCACTAACGAACATTGCGAGGACTACTGGCTTTTCTGTGGGCACCGCGATGGTCACGACCGTCTTCCAAGTATATCGCACCACTGCACCCTACACACAGTCATTTCAATGGACGATATGGACATTCTGTTTCCTAGCTCTTCTGGCAGGAATCATCTCCGCTTTTCGCGGCCTGAGTCCTGCAGAGAAAGAGAGTCCAATCCTAAATGAATCATAGGCCAAAGGCCTCTGCAATAGTCAGCACTCGTCTGCGAAAGTCGGGGTGGCTGGTGGCCAGCAAGTTCATGCCCACCTCTCATAGTCCACAGTGCGCCAGTCTACAGTACTAGGCTCTTTCTTGTCTGCTGAAACCTCCTCTTTCTTCGGACGTTTCTCGTCAATCACAGCCATTGCAGGTTCAACGGCCTTCTTGATTTGGGCATCAGACAAATCGAGGCCGTAGACTTCTCGCATGTGTCTGAGCCGAGTGGACAGAAACACCCATGGAGCCACCTCTCTGGCGTTATTCTCATCGATTCCATCAAGTGGGTAACGCTCAATCATCCGTAGCAGTTCTTTCTTTGTGATGGCACCGCTACGTTCTGGATTGAGAGACTCAAGCCATCGGATCTCGTCGATGAGCGCCGTGACAGCTTCGGACCTCTGGCCAAGCCGGACTAGTCCATTTATAGTTGGTTCAACTCCCACCATCTCTGCTGCATGGTAGTCGGACAAGAGCTCAGCCTCTTGAGAGGCCTTCTGCATTACATACTGAGTGATAACGGATAGAAATCGAGAGAAGCCAAAGAACACCAGAAGCATCCCTATTCTGATTCCTGCTTTAACCGGGTCTCCATCCTGAAACAGGGCGTTGGTGACCCCCATCACTATACGCAGGTAGATATAGAGATAGATTGTGTCAACAAAGAAAGCAGGCATTCTAGCAAAAATCTGGACTACCGAATCATGGTTGGATATGTGGCCAACCTCATGAGCCAATATCGCCTTCACTTCTTCGGGCTGGAGAATGTCAAGTATGTTGCTGTGTACCGCCACGGTTGAGCCCAGTCCTGGGAGGCTGAATGTGAATGCGTTTGGAATGGGTGATTTCATCAGATAGATGGTCCGCACTGAAACCCTGCACTTCTCCGCCACTTCTTGGGTCCACTGAACAATCTCGTCCCTAGAGTACTGAAGCGGCCATTCCTCGGGGCTCCTAAACTCTGGATACAAACGAATCAATTCTGGGTTTCGCTGCATAGCAACGGCTACATAGTACACCATCAGCAGCTGCAGGACACAGATAGCGGCAAACAGGGATGCAGAAATGATGGGGTCGGTCTGGCTCAAGTCGATGCCGACAACAAATGGGTTCTTCTCATCCACATAAAGAATCGAAACTAAAAGAATCTGCAAGGCATCTAATATCAAGAACAAGTAGATTGCCAGCCATTTCCGCTTCTTTATTTGTACGATTGATTCTGACATTTGCCCC
>LRSK01000004.1 GCA_001563325.1 Candidatus Thorarchaeota archaeon SMTZ1-83 | reverse complement strand
GGTCCCATAGGCCAGATGCTAATCATGCTCGCAAAGAGAAGCGGTGCCTCGACGGTGATTGCATCAGATTTGGCCAAGCTGCGTCGAGACATGGCTGAACAAGCAGGTGCAGATCTGGTGATAGATCCAGCCAAGGAGGACCCAATTGAGCGAGTAAGAGAGGAAACTTCAGGCTATGGGGCAGACGTTGTAATAGAGGCGGTTGGACTACCTGCGACATGGGAGCAGGCTGTCAACATGACTCGAGATGCGGGAATGACAGTACTGTTTGGAGGAGCCGCATCGGGCACCAGATTCGAGATCGACACATACCGTTTCCATTATGGTCAGCTGACAATCAAGGGCGTCTTTCACTTGGCACCTAGACACGTTGAACAGGCTCTGAGGCTGATAGTAGCTGGTGCGGTTGATCCTGACATTCTCATCTCTCATGAGATGCCCTTGGAGAAGATAACTGACGCACTGAGGATGATGAGTGCTGGCGAAACCATGAAGATAGCCATCATCCCCTGAAACCAGTACGTTCAGAAAAGGACTGGGTGATTTTGCCTTGAACGAGAGAGAAGACAGATCACTGGGCAGCAAGGCAGACATCTTCAGGGCCAGGTTTCAGCAACGTGCCAGAAAGAAGAAACTCAGGGACAATGAAAGAGCCTTAATAGACACAATTCAGAAATTGGACCACGATTATGAGGGCCTTATCGTGGTCGTGGAAGGAAAGCGCGACGAGCTGGTACTCAGGAGTCTTGGACTGAAAGCCCCAATAGTCAGGACGCAGAGTGGCACTCCCAGAACAATGTTCATTGACCAACTCGCATTGGCCACCAACCAAGATAGACAAGTGCTTATACTCACCGATTTTGATGATGAGGGAAGTGAGCTTTGTAGAACTATCGAGCAGGAGCTGGAGATCAGACGGGTCAAAGTCCTTAGAAGACTTCGACGAGAGATAAGGAAGGCAATGGGCAATTGGCGGTGCATTGAGGAGCTTACTGCGTTATTCAAGAGGAGGGACTCTCCCGAACCAGCATCCTAGCAATACGGGGGCATAACCAACGAAAACACAATATGCCACCACGTTCACCAGAGGGGTGATGGCCATTGCGAATCTTTGCGGTTTCAGGATACTCGGGCACTGGAAAGACGACGCTCATTGCAGCTCTGATTGAGGGACTGAAGAAGAGAGGGTATTCCGTATCTACAGTCAAGAGTAGCATGGAGGATAGCATGCCACCTGAGGGATCGGACACCTGGAAACACCTGAAAGCCGGTTCGGAAATGTCCATCCTCCAAGGTCCAAGCTCTACCACGATTAGATTCAAGGAAAGAATCTCGCTATCAAAGACGTTCCAGTTCTATGATTCAGATTTCCTTCTTATAGAGGGTATGAAGGGGTTAGTCATACCTCGCTTTTGGTGTGTCGGCGAGGGGGCTCTGGAAGAGGCTCCTCCTCCTGGAACAGTGGCTGTGGTGGCTTGGAAGGAGTCCGGCACGACTTCGAATAAGATGGGTGTGCCTGTGTTGTTGTCTGACGATCTCGACAGCCTTGTGAAGGTTGTTGAACGAGAGGCACTTGATGTTTTGAGCCTGGTTCTGTAGTCGGACGGGCCGAATCGCAATACTCTTCTTTCCATATCACATCGAACGGGCACGATGAGAGAGCTTGTCATTGAGGGTTTTGACCTCGTAGACACCTTGGAGTGCGGTCAGACATTCAGTTGGATCAGAGAAGGCCGCGGCTATGTCAATTCAGACATTGGTCAAGTTGTCTATGTTGAACAGAGAGGTAACACACTCTACTATGACTCGTCGGACCATGACGTGGACCTGCAGAAGATGTTCAGGCTCAATGATCCCCTCACAGAGATACAGAGAAAGATTGCACGCGATGGGATTATGAAAGAGAGCATTCAGTTCGCTCCTGGCCTTCGTGTCATTTCAGATGAATTCTTCCCCTGTTTGGTTTCGTTTCTGTGTTCAATCCGTAACAACATCCCGAACATTCGGAAGTTCACGCAGTCTATCCGAAGAGAGTTTGGGCCCACCTACAGTTACCGGGGCGCAGTGTACCACGGGTTTCCATCACCTGTAGACCTGTCAAGAGCTACGGAGAATCAGCTACAAGCGCTGGGCCTTGACTGGCGAGCCAACTTCATAGTTCGGTCTACAAAGTCAATTCTCGAGGACAACATCGATGCCACGGAGCTGTCTAGACAAGGCTATGAGGAGGCTCATGCGAGGTTAAAGGAACTGCACGGAGTGGGCGATAAGGTCGCTGACTGTGTGTGTCTCTTCTCGCTAGGCTTCTTGGAAGCATTCCCAATTGACGTGTGGATTGAGCGCGTCATCCAGAAACACTACGGTATATTCACCACAGCGGGTAAATCCTACGGAAAGAAGTCGGAGGCAGCAAGGGAGTATTTTGGTGAATACGCAGGGTACGCTCAGGAGTATCTGTACTATTACACAAGGACAGGAGGCCGGAAGCCCAGCAGATAGCTAGCTAGAGGTTCTGACGTTTCTTTCTCTTCCTAGCGTACCAACTGTGATCCGTTATTCCTTTGCTGATTTCCCAGAGTCTCGTTTCATAGAACGCTAGCGGATGTAGCACATAAGTGCAAAGAGGGTCAGAAGCAGTTCTGAGATATACTGGACACAGGCTATTTCCTTGCAGCTTCTTGCATCCAGGAGGTGTGTAGCCTTCTCCGGCGGACTTAGAGGCGATATGACGGACCTGATACTGAGCAAGATTCTGTACAAAGTCGGGTGCCGCTTTGAAGACGCGCATGACATCCTCATCTGTCATTCCAATCTTAAGAAGGAACGATGCTAGCGCAAATCGGGCATCATGGGATAGATTCTTCCCTTGAAGGGAGTCTTGGTACATTTGAGAGATGCATGGAGGAAATGCAGTTGTGACATCTCCCGTTATCTCGATGGGTTTGCGTTCTTGGATTTGTGTCGTGATCTCGGCCTCAATTCTCTGCACCGCTTCTGTTAGCCGCATGGGTAGCCTAGGCACATCCATTGTGCTCTGAAGGATTAGCTGCTTGACTTTTCCGGAGATCAATCTGTCGAGCTCGGACCGCCGTATCGGAACCCACCCAGAGTCCAAGTGCCGATTAATCAGCTTCCATTTCTCACTGTGAAAGCTCGGCGCCACCTCTAGGTAATCCTCGAATCTTATGCGGAAGTTGAAGCTTCTCAATATCAGTGGTAGCTTGGCACGCTGGCTCTCCGAACCCGCGGTTTCGACTGTCCATCCTAAAGAGGACTGGCATAGGTCAATCACAACAGCTTCCTTCTCGGTAGACAGATGCTTGTTGACGGCCTTGGACTCCGCCTCCGCTTGATACTCCTTCAACCTTGGATTGCCTATCCTCTCTACAATGAGTCGCGCCGTTGGGTACACAAGTACTGCTTCTTCTGTATTGGTTCGGGGAATCTTGATCTCTGATTGTGTCAAAGCTGCATGCACACGTTCTTCAGCTTCATCTATGACTTGACTGTTCGAGGGTTCATCCAGAATCTGAATGAGAGCACGGACATCATGTGCCAGCTTCTGACTTGAGGTTCGCGCCTCTATTGAGAAGGGGTATCGAAGCTGTTGCAGAGTTGCCGCCACGTGTATCGCACCTGTCTCTCTTTCTTCGACCATGAATCACTCAGATGAGCAAATAAAGTGTCCTCAAGGCCGGTTGGGCAGCATCTATCATGCCCGCCCTAGAACGTAGTCAGCTCTCACCAGGAGTCTCATGAATTCTCCAAGGCTCTGACGGAGAATCTCAGGGTCGCTGTAGAGACTCTTGAGGGACTTTCTGCGATCAGCAAGTGACGGAGTGGCTGCTTCATTGACCAGTTTATAGGCGGCACTAGGCCGTTCTACCCATCTGCAGAGCTCGTCATTCTCTTCGCTCATGAAAAGGACGACGGGTGTCTTTCTCTTGCCATTCACCTTGTACTGTTCGTGGAGGCTCGCATTCTTGTCACTGTCAAGCAGTCTGAGCTTGATCTTTGGAGCGAGAGATGCCATTCGGGCAAGAACTGGCAAGTTGCCTGCGGTGTCGTTGCATCGGTCTGTACCAATCACTAGAATCCTAATCTCATTCTGAATGCTGTTTAGGGTTTCCTGCTCGGTTTCGCTAAGCATGAGGTCGTTGAATCGCGCCTTCATGAGCTCAACGTTCTCTCGAGCATTCTTCAGGAACTTGCTGTACTCTACCGCACTGTCCCAGTCAACCTTCTCACACATGTGCTACCAACCCAACGATATCAGAATTCTGCCAGACGCACTAGCGGTCACACATGGGTTCGAGCGAATAAAAGGATTGCTTGAAGAGCACTTTCAAGTGAGAGATGCAGACAAGCATTTATCGTGAGTCGCTCTGAATGTGCGCATGAGTGCGGCCATTGCCGACGTTCTAAAGGGGGATCTTCTAGGACAAGAGGACAGTGAGAAGGCTGTTCACGTAGCTAATTACATGAAGACATCAGCCCTACGCTTCTTGGGTATCCAAATCCCACAGATTCGGAAGACCGCCCGAAAACACATCCGCGGTCTTGCTGTGGACGAGCTCCCACAAATCATAGACCTGCTCTGGAAGGAAGAGGTTTTCGACTTCAGACTTGCTGCAATCGAAATCATGGAGAAGTATTCAGCGAAGGGTGACAAGTCTGTTGCACTTCAGATGATCTCAGATATGATCGATGACGTTGATACATGGGCCCTCACTGACCCTCTATGCATCATTTGTCTGGGAACGCTGCTAATCCGTGACTGGTCTATTCAGGAAAGTATAGCCTCTTGGTGGAAGAGTGAGAATATCTGGCGTCGTAGAGCTACTGTAGTTCCCTACCTTCACCTATCTAAGAAAGGATTCCATAAAGCCGAATACACAGACTGGATACTGAGAGCTATGAAGCCCCATCTCTCTGACAAGGAGTTCTTCGTTGGCAAGGCCGTCGGCTGGGTTTTGAGAGAGCTCAGCAAGCGTGAGCCTGAAATCGTAAGAGGCTTCATAGAAGAGAACAGGGTCGCGATGACAAAGCTGGCCCTCAGAGAGGGAAGTAAGAAGCTTTAGAGTACTTTCAGCCATCTGTTCAGCTTTTAAGCATGGCTTCTCTCAGCAAACATGATATGACAGAGAACCTACTTGCGTACTGTGGTCTGGACTGTGCTGACTGTTACGCATTCAAGGCATATGCTACCGGCAGCGAGGAACTGCGAATAGAAGCGGCTCAGAAATGGAATAGCCCTGATTATTCCGTTGTTCCTTCAGACATCAACTGCCTTGGATGCAAGTCGGAAGAGGGGCCTCATTTCAAATGGTGTGCAGACTGTCCTATGAGAGCCTGCGGCATTGGGCGGGGAGTCGAAACCTGTGCACACTGTGATGACTTCATCTGCGACAAAGTCAAGCAGTCAGGGGAACACAATATCAAGCGACTCGAAGCGATTCGTGCCGAGCTAGTATAGCGCCCGTTGGCGCGAGGTCTTCAGGATTAGTTTCGGATTCCTGTGGTGCTTATTTACTCGCTATCAACACAGAACACAGGCGATACTGGATTGAAAAGAGCAGGTGTCGCGGATCTCAAGCTGCATCCGGGGAAGGCACCACACTGGCTAGTGAAGCGAATGATGCCCATGGCCAGTGCAATCTGCGAGTTTGTGGTGGATGAGTACGGTACACTTGAGCTGCTGAAACGGCTCTCTGATCCAGTCTATTTCCAGGCTTTGTCCAATGTGCTTGGTTATGACTGGGACTCGAGTGGAAGCACGACCGTCACCTGCGGGGTCTTGAAGTCCGTGTTGAGCTGGGAGAAGCACGGTCTCGTAGGTGTTGGGGGCAAAGGGCTTGCTTCAAGGCGAGTGCCTGATCAGCTTCGGGCGTTGGAAGACTTTGGTCTTGACGGGTTCGGGTTGTCAGAGATAAGCAAGGCTGTAGCAAAGGTTGACAATGCTGCTGTGCAGGATGGATATCAGCTCTACCAGCATCTCTTCTTTGTGGATAGCGAAGAGAACTGGACTGTCGTTCAACAGGGAATGGACAGCAGATCAGATGATGCCAGAAGATACCACTGGACTTCGGAGCAGGTTGAGAGCTACATCGAGGAGCCTCACACCGGGATAATCTCGGGTCATACGAGAAAGATGACCCTGGACTTGACATCAAAGAAATCGGATCTCTGTAGAAGGACAACGTTGGACGTTGTAAGAGAAGAACCTCGTCGTGTGATGCGCCTCTTCGAGGACATCAAGGCCTATGGAGAGACCACTCTCATACCCTGGATAGAGGGTGACGGACAGAGCCTCGAGCTGCCATCCTACAAGGTCATTCCAAGAAGGATGAACTGGAATGCTGTCAGAAGAGCATATGAGACCCAACCCTCTGGCTACGAAGACTTCTTGTTCATGGATGGAGTGGGACCCGCCACTGTGAGAGGTCTGTCCCTGATCTCGGAGATGATCTTTGGATCTGCACCTTCGTGGGCTGACCCGGTCCGCATGACCTTCGCATTTGGTGGTAAAGATGGGGTGCCATTTCCGGTTCCGCGAGAGGACTATGACAAGGCGATTCAGTTCATGGAACAGGCTCTGAACGATGCGAAGTTAGGTAGGAGAGATAGAGTTGTCGCACTCAGGCGCCTCAGAGAGTTCGCCCCTCCTATGCTTGTCACATAAGTTCAGGCTTCGCAATACCCTCCCAGCCCCAACCGAAGTATACAATTTGAGGAATTCACACGGTCAGAGTCATGATTGAGATTGTGCCGTACGATGACACAGTCACCTGCATCAAGACAGGAACGGAGATAGATGGCAGGGTCATCATCTGGGCTTATTCATATCTGATACGTGACACTCTCTTCGACGCTGGATGTCCCAATGCAATAGAGGAGTTTATGGAGTTCATATCTGGTAATCCAGTCAAGCACGTATACGTTTCCCACGCTCACGAGGACCATAGTGGATGCTGTTCGGCCCTTGAAGAGAGCGCCACTATATACGCGACCCCGCCAGTGAGTGATGCAATCAAGAACCCCGAAGTCTTGCCGGACTTCTTTGTGATGGTCTGGGGTCAGCCAGAACCAGTCAAGGCAGTCTCACCAATGCCTGACCACTTCACAGTGAATGGCTTGGAATTTGAGGTCATTGCGCTTCCCGGTCATAACAAGGACATGGTCGGTTTCTATGAGAGCAGGAGAGGTTGGCTCTTCTCAGCCGACGCAGTCCCTCTTCCTTCAAGGAAGCAGCTATCAATGCCTGATGAGAACATTCCCGAAACCATCGCTACCTTGGAGAGAATACAAGCCCTCAATCTCAACGTACTGTTTGACAGTCATGGTGGACCACTAGAGAGACCCCGCGAGCACATTCAAACTCGGATAGATTACCTCAAGGATCTTAGGACCAAAGTGAGGAAGCTGCACGCCAAGGGACGTTCAGTCCCTGAGATAATAGACGACCTTAAGATTGAACGTCCATGGTACGTTGAGATGACCAAAGGCCGGTTCGGAATTGACTACGTGATTCGTTCAATCATCTTTGACGACCCGTCCGAAAGTCGATAAGTGTCAAATGCGCTATTGGATGTGCGGTATAGGACTGAGTTGAACGGCAGATGATAATCGAGTTGGCGATAATAGCACTGATCTTCCTCGCAGCAGCAGCGACGCCTATCATATTCCCCTCATTGATGATACAGATGATTTCACACATTCTTGTAAATCGCCCAGACGACTATGAAGGCTGGGTCTACTACGGCGGGCTTCTTGCAAAATCAAGGCGGTATGATGACGCGGCTGACGCACTAGTGACTGCTGTCACACTTCGCCCGGACATATCAAAGGGTTGGGAGAAACTTGGTGATGTCTATACTATCCTCGGGGATTCAGAACGTGCCACTGAAGCGTACCGTCTAGCAGCTGATGAGGCGTAGCTGGAATCTCGGTGATTCTACCGACAATCAGTGGTTGCCTTTGGTCTTCTTCTTTCGCAGCTCGAAACGGTCTGAGAAGGATCGGGTTGCCTTCTCGCGCGCTCTCTCAGCCTTTGCTGCCTTCTTCTGGCGCGAGCAGTTTATTCGAGCCGCCCTGCCTAGTCTTGTGACTCGTTCCGCCTCCTTCTCATCACCTTTCTTCTTGTAGAGCTTGCGTGCTCGTTCCCAAGTTGCGGAGGCAGAACAGAATTCTTCAAGTCGCGCGTAGTTCGTCGCCTGTGCATCAAACAAGTCGGGGTCGTTCTTGACAATCGACGTGAGCCGGTCCCATGCCGTTCTGGCTTCTGCCCATTCTTCCAGCTCCATCAGAGTGAAGCCGAGATTTCGCAGAGCAGAAGTGTGCTTCTTATCACGAACCAGCGCACTTCGAAAATGCTTGACAGCATCTTTGAGTCTTCCAGCCCTGTACTCCACCATCCCCATGGTATTGGCAATGGATGCATCGGCAGGATCAATCTCGTAGGCCTTCTTCAATGCCTTCATCGCAGACCGGTGTCGCTCAGCACGAAGGCTTACGTCAGCCAAGACACGCCAGACCTCAACGTCGTCCGGAGCAATCTTTGACGCCTGTTCTGCGGATTTGATTGCCTCCTTCCATTTGCTCTGAAGTGAGAGAGCGATGGCCTGATGTACAAGGGCAGACGCCAGATTGGAATCCAGGGACAATGCATGAGAATAGCTGGCCACCGCCGCTTTGAAACGCCCCAATTCTAGCTCAATGTCGCCTTTGCGGACCCAGACTGCCGGTTCGTCAGTCAAAGACTCGGTGATTCTCTTGTAGCACTCCAATTCATCCTGGGAACGTCCCAGAATATGAAGAGCCTGTGCTTTGTCATGTAGTATTCTGAGGTCATCGGGGGAAAGACTCAATGCCCTCTCAAATGCTTTCAAAGCCTTTTTCGCCTTTTCTGGACCAAGCGCCAAGAGTACCCTCCCGCGATTGACATGGGCCTCAGACATCTCCGGGTCTAGTTGGATTGCCTGGTTGAGGCTTCGCAGAGCGTCGCCGAACATCTCCATTCCAGCAAGGACTACTCCCTTTGCATTCCAGGCCGAGGCATCATCTGGATTCGCCGCTAGATGGTCCTCTAATGCATTTAGAGTGTCTCTCGGCGAAACCATCAGAATCATGAGGCTTTGGG
>LRSK01000003.1 GCA_001563325.1 Candidatus Thorarchaeota archaeon SMTZ1-83 | reverse complement strand
ATCTGAAAGCCAGGCATCGACCTGAAATATGTCCGGAAAAAGTCACACCAGTTTCATGGGTGAGAAAGAGAACTCTGACTATTCAATGATGGCGTGGCAAATTCGCTTCAATCATAATGTCGAGAATTTATAATGTGGAGCTCATGATACTTATGCCAGTTTCCTCAACTGGCGATTCTATAGTGGTACAGTGACTAGTCTAAAGGAAGGTATTTGAGAATCCGAGCCACTATTTGCTGTGGATTGCATCATTGGTGAATCGAGGAATGAGTTGTCAATGCCATTCACGCCCTTTCATCTCGGTCCAGCTCTGTGCCTAGGGCTTCCTCTGAGAAAGTACATGCACGCTCCTACATTCATAGTAGCCAATGTGATACTTGACGTTGAGCCTTTCTTGGTGCTCATATCCGGACTAGAATATCCCCTACATGGATACTTCCATACATTCCTACTAGCGTTCTTTGTGGGTCTTGTGCTTGGATACGTCATGTTACTTCTTGAAAGATACCTGTATCCACTCTACAAGACGCTCCTACTGGAAACAGATAGCAAGACCAGCCTGAAGCCGTTCGTATTTGCAGGTGTCTTGGGCACCATGCTCCATGTCTTGCTGGACTCTCCGTTATACAGTGATATACGTCCACTCTATCCGCTGACAGCAAATCCGTTGTATAATCCCGCTCTCTCATCGGAGGTGTATAGCCTCTGCGTTTGGATGGGAATTCTTGGCGCCGTGATATATATGGGTCTGTTAATACATTGGCTTATGACTGGGCACTAGAGAAACGTATACGCCTTTGGGATTTACACTTTGCATATGTTCCCTTCCTTGCAATGTATATCAAGCCTTTTGGAGAAGAAAACCTCCAAAGCTGAGATATTGGTATAGTAGCGAGTTTGGACCAAGACATTTTGTTTGGTCAGTTTTATCATTAGCCCTTTACCACTTCTTTTCTAGGACCAAAAGTTCTATCTGAAAGAGTAAAGCTGTCTATGCACGGTGAAATGGTGTTCTGAGTTCGGACAGGATAGGCACAGGAATCCGATCTTAGATGCAACTCATTCAAACTACACATGTGTGACTGTAATCCGGCATATGGGGACTTCTGATGACTGCTGACGAAGATAGAGATGGACTGAAAGAGAGTCTTGAGTCGGTCGTTCTATTCGTCGTGCCAATTCTGGTGATTATTCCTTTCTACGTTCTGGGCCTAGTACAAGACATCAATCTGGCATACTACATCATCTACGTCATCTATATCCTCGGGTCACTACTCATTGTGAGAGTGAATCGAGAGAGGGTCGGAGAGAGCCTTTCTATTGCCTGCGGGTTCATTCTTGCATTTATCATTGTGCAGGTCATACGGTCTGATATGTACATCAGACCAGACCTAGAACCATTGACAGTGGCGGAGCAGATAGTATACAACTTTCTCCTCAGCGGACCAGCGCAGGAGGTTCTCTTCAGAGGCGTCATGTTCTTTGCACTCTGGCGATGGAAAGGGTGGAAAGTAGCACTGGTAACCTCTTCGGTGCTCTTTGGATTGGTACATGTGCTGAAAGGAATCTACTTCGTCGTAGCAACATCTCTGATTGGACTGGTCTATGGTTACGTAACATATCGAACGAGGAACATAGTGGGTCCGATGATAGCACATGGACTTCATAACTTTATACTCGGTTTCATGCTAGTCACATAGAACATGGTCTATCCGCTACCACTTCTTCTCTGATATGAGAGTAAGTGTTTGATTTTGAGTTTCGGGAGGGCCTTGAATGTTTCAAACTGCCCCCGGAGTGTTAGTTTCTTCCTCTTCCTCCTCCGACCACTCTTCACAGTCGGGCAGACTCTCGACCCCAAGCTCCTTCAGTCTGGTCATGGTCTTCTGTAGAGCATCTGTGCCATCGATGTCTGACAGTAGAAGTGTGTAGTTGCAGAGGGTTCTTACCAGGCCCTGCCGATAGACCGTCGACGCCTTCAGAAACAGTTCTTCGCCAATATCGATTGCCTCGCGATAGACATTCTCTGCCTCCGATGTTCGACAAATCCGGCGTCCACCCTACTTCCGGTAGTAGTATAGAGAGGAGAAACCGGCAAGAGAAACAGCCCCGATCCATACCATTAGTAATGCAAGTGATACATCAGTGGACACGTCAGTTGCTGAGAGGGCTACAATTGCAGCTGGAACCACACAGAAAATGAAGGCAAACCCATTACGGGCCGACTTGTAAGAGATTTGTATGGTGCGCTCGTCCCGGAGCCTCTGTGAATATATCATGAAGCCCAATAGCACTGAAATCCATGTAATCCCTGCCAAAATTGAAGGTAGAGACATAGGCACCGATGAGCCCGGAAATATGAAGCTCATGACGACGTTTGCAAGAAACCATGAAAGAGCCCAAATAACGAGTATCAAGATGAGATCCTTGGTTGATAACCTGGCCTCTGTCACAAAATCACCTCTTGTAGTAGTAGAACAGCGAAATATAGTATACAATGAAGGAGGACATCCAGATTGCGAAGGTCAGTCCTATCACCAATGGCAGTGTTATTGGTTCCAATCGTATCATGGCAATCCAACTGAGAGGCAGAAAGATTACGACAAACCAGTAGGAGTTGCTTGCCGACCTCTTCATGAGTTGGGAGAATCTCTCATCATGAAATCGCTGCATGTATGTGGCACCAAGAACGCCACCTACCATGCCGCCAATTGCACCCATGATACCACCTAGAGAGGTTATGTCCAAAATCCACATGACTGTGAACACTATCAACACAACGACAACAATACCTAGACCTGCCAGCACACTACGATTCATTCTCATCACTTGTACACTCGAATATATCCTCGATCTTCACTCCAAACAGGTGTGCCAGCTTGAAGGCAAGTGACAGGGACGGGTTGTATGTGCCCTTTTCCATGGAAATGATTGTCTGCCTTGTGACTCCTAGACGCTGGCTGATACCCTCTTGAGTCCATAGCTCAGGCGTATCTGATTCCTTCATCTTGGCCTCACGGAGTTCTCGCAGTCTGTTTACAATCACCAGTGTCACCCATCTGGATGTAAAGTTCACTTTACGTAAAGTATACTTTACATTTAAGCTTGTTGTTCCCAGCTAAGTAATAAGATACTGGTTTCATAGAGTCAAATGATGAAACAAGCGATTATTAGACCTCCAAGCAGTGCATTTAGGCATTGCATCTCAGCTCACCCAGAACATCATATTCTTGACCTGTCATTAGCTCAAGAGCAACATGCTGAATATTGTCGTACTTTGTCGGATCTAGGATTGAAACTGATTAGACTCCCCCCCGATGAGAGATATCCTGATTCGTGTTTTGTAGAGGACACCGTAGTTGTCCATGGTAACAGAGGCTTCATCACAAGATTTGCCGAGAATAGTCGCCGGGGTGAGGAGCTTGCAGTATCAGAGTTCCTCAAGGACTATGTGGAACTGGGATTTGCCAAAAAGCCAGCCACCATAGAGGGTGGTGATGTCATTCATCTGCCCCACCGATTAGTCACTGGCATCACACGAAGGACGAATTTGAAGGGCGTGAAACAGATGTCTAGATGGCTTGGCATCAGGTCAGACACCATTGAAGACCCGTCTATCATCCATCTGAAAAGCCATGTCACGTACCTGAGTCGAAATACAATCATTGCTACTGAAGACTTTGAGAGTCATCCAATACTGGAGGACTTTGACAAAATAGTGGTCCCAAGAGAAGAAGGCTATGCTGCAAACACCCTGACTATTGGTAATGCCGTGCTGATGTCACAGGAACATCAAAGGGCTCAGAAGCTTGTCGCAGAAGCTGGGTTTGAGATCATACCATTAGACATGAGTGAGTTCGAGAAATGTGAAGGAGCCCTTACCTGCCTGTCAATCATATTCTAGGGCTTCAGTTTGTCCGGATCTCATATGTCAGAGAATCATTAACATCGAAGGGCGATTCTTCCAGAAGGCCATTCCATCGAATCTCAGCAGGATAATTGAAGTCAGGTAGCTCCCTGCAGCGAGCCATCCATCTCCAGCATGGTACGCCATCTACTAGCTCAAGCCGGTAGAGGTTGGCCTTTGTAGCACTGTATCGGACTTCTAGCAAGGTACCCTCTTCTAGTCCGTCTATATCAGCCACATCAAGAATCTCCTTTCCATTTGAGTTTCCATGACCCTTTTGTGAGAGATAGTATCTGACATCCATTCCAGAAGTGGGGTCACGCACCACAATAGCCACATGAGGTCTAGCAATTGGATCCCACCATCGTGGAAATGCGGGTCTTCTGACTAAAATAGGGTCGGTAATAGGTCCGGTTCCTGAGGGTACGGTGTGCATGGTCTTTCTCTCCACTAGGACAGATGCGCGAATTGGCATATAAGGGAGCATCGCACAATTTGGTGCTCTAGAACGACATCTAGACGGCTCTCAAGCACTTTCTGAGAGGACGACTTCCGGACTACAAGAATGTGTGTAATGCCTAGAGTCAGAAGTGAAGAACAGTTTTTAGGGCACTTAACAAACGGCCAAATACAGAATCCTAGATAGAACATGTCATCGGTCGATCACTCTTCGCCAAGTGAGTGACCGATGATAAGAGGCCTTCCTTCAAAGAGTGAGCTGACCACTTTCCTTCTAGCACTTTCAAGAAGTCGCCAGACGGTGCCTCTGGACACTCCCATTGCATCCCCTGCATCTTCCTGGTACATACCTTCAAGGTCCACAAGTCGCAAGACTTCAGCTTCTGCGGGGTCAATATATACAGGTCTAATGTCAGCTTGAGGTTCAGGATTCATGCGAGTCGTCTTGAAACTGGCTCCTAGTTTTGGTTGGACTGGCATTCGTCCACGTCTACCCCTTCTTCTTCTATGCATCTTCTGTCACCAGCTACTGTATCTCACAATATGGAGTTGCATCTAGCTTTGTCGATTCAATATGCTTATATTCGTTCGTATGCACATAAATAATGTTGTGCATATGCACAAAATAACGTGAAGAGATGAGTAATCATATGTATGGATACGGACGCAGAGGTGGCGGGGGTCGTGGTGGCAGATGGCCTGGGAATGGGCCTTTCCGAGACCTCCCTCCATGGGAAAGGCCAGGATGGCTTTATGGACCCGGTTCTTGTTGGACTCTTGGATATTGGAGAGATTCTGGAGTGAGACCTCCATTTGTAGGTCAAACAACTCCAACAGATGAACGTGAGTCCTTACAGTATCAGAAAGGCGTATTAGAAACCCAGCTGAAATCACTCCAAGAGGCCTTTGAGAGAATTGAGCGTCGACTGAGCGAATTAGAAGAGAAAGAATGAGAGGGGGTGTTGTACTCCCACTTCATTCACTTGATACAAATTCAGTGATTTTGTCCCACATGCTCTTGAGTGAATGAGTTATCATATGATTGGGATCGAACTCGGGCAATGTTTTCGCAGCTACCATTGATTCAGTCATGATTGAATCAAATGGAATCTTACCCAGAAACTCCACTCCATTTTTGGCACATATCTGTTCAATTCGCTGAGTGTTTTCAGAATTTAGGTCACATTTGTTGACTAGGACCATTGTATGAACCCTGAACCGCTCCAAGAGTGTCATAACTCGTTCCATATCATGGATACCAGACAAGGTGGGTTCAGTCACTATTACCCCCAGTTTGATACCACTGACTGTGGCAATCACAGGACAACCGATTCCAGGCGACCCGTCGATTAGAGTGATGTCTTGGTCATTACTACGTGCAAGTTCCTGTGCTTGCCTCCGAACTTCGGTCACGAGCTTGCCAGAATTACCCTCGCCAGGGAGCAGTTTTGCGTGGGACATAGGACCAAAACGAGTCATGGATTCATAGAGAAATCCTGAAGTCCGAGGCTTCATCTCTATAGCTTTTTCAGGACAGATGTATGCACAAACTCCACATCCCTCGCAAGATATTGCATTGACTCTTGGGGGATGGATTGCCTCGAAACGGCACTTCTCTTCACATAGACCACATTCTGTACATGTTTCGGGATTAATCAATGCAACTTTAGAGCTTTGAAACTCTGCAGTCTTCTTCGTTTCAGGTTGAAGAAGGATGTGCAGATCGGGAGCGTCCACATCGCAATCCGCAGTGACAAGATTATGTGAGATTGCTGTGAAAGCTGCTGCTATCGTGGTCTTACCTGTACCACCTTTTCCACTAATAATCGCAATCTCAACGGCCATTTTGTGACAGCTCCTTTATGACTTCAAACAGCTGCTGGAATCGCTCTCTCCAGTCCGGCATTTCCTGGACGAAAGGCACACCATTGGAGTACAACTCAGCTATCTTCCGGTCAAATGGGATCTCAAGTAGAATCGGAATGCCCTTTGCATTACAGAATTCCTTCACCTCATCGTTCCCAACTCCCACACGATTCAATACGACACCATGGGGAATATCAAGCTCCTGAATGACGTCGACTGTCATTGAGAGATCATGAAATCCGAAGGGTGTGGGCTCCGTCACTAGCACAACGAAGTCACTGTCTTGCATCGTTTCGATGACTGGGCAGGCTGTGCCTGGTGGTGCATCAAGGATATTGATTTTCTTTCTGTCAATCTCATTCTTGACTGCCTTGATGACAGGGATTGCTATAGGCTCTCCAACATGTAGCTCTCCATATACAAGGTGAACACTGTCCCTATTCGTTCTGTGTAGCTTGCCAACTTCACGCGCCACCTCCTCGATTGCACCCTCAGGACACACCAGGAAGCATCCCCCACAAGAATGACAAATCTCTGGATAGACAAGTGGCTTCTTTCCAATGAAGATTGCGTTGAATTCACAGAAATCAGCACACATTGCACAGAGAGTGCATCTATCCGTATCAATCATAGGCATAGGTACTGTCACGGATTCGGTGTTTAGACTCTCAGGATGTAATAGAGTATGCGCATTAGGCTCCTCCACATCACAATCAAGAAGATTAGCATCTCCTATTGAAAGAGCCATATTCACGGCGACAGTGGTCTTTCCTGTGCCGCCTTTCCCAGATGCAACTGCAATTATCAAAACAGCCGGCCTCTGACCTATAGTCATTCATCGATGATGTGCTTGGGAACAGCCCTCTGTGAGCTCTTGGAGCTCATTTCGTTTGTATGCTTCCACTAGATTATCAATGAGGTTGCTATTTGCCTGTAATACTGCAATGTCTTCGCTCTGGAAGCTTGTTAGACCTCGAGGGCCCATGCCTTGCACAATCACCACGTTTGGCTCTAGACGCAATACATTGCTATGTGCATGGCCCTTGCCACCGGAATGCTCTCCAGTATTGGGATGCACTGATTTCTCTATAACGTTGCCGCTCTCATCAAGGTCGATTGCAGCAAAATAGGGTGCACGACCAAAATGTGCTGCAACAGATTGACCATCTGGATCTTCACATGGAAACAGTAGTCTACGTTTCATTCTTAGTATCCTCCTCTACGACCCCCCGAGCCTCTTCCTCGACCCATCCCTCTGCCCAGTCCCATATGAGCAGGGCCTGGGGAGGCTACTTCACTGAGCAAGCCTTCCTTGTAGGATTCGATTACTTCGAATTCCAGCGTTTTGTAAAGCTGGGTATGCATTTGGACCAACGCTCCCAGTTATCACTACCTCAGCTCCGCTGGAAGCTATTTTTTGAGCGGCTCTCACTCCAGCTCCATGTGCACTTGAGAGGGCATCATTGCTAACTGCATCAAATTCCCCTGACTCCAGATCTACAAAGATAAAGTACATACATCTGCCAAATCGGTAATCCATGAGTGCATCCAATTCAGCGCCTTGAGAGGTCACACAGATTCTAGTCATATTCTCACATTCTTAATTCATTGCTAATAATGAATCCTGATTCAATATATATTATGAATCCCAATTCATAAAAATGGTTCGGTAGAAACAAGACCTTAACAGTTTAATTCGGCTTATGACCTGTGTATGAATGGAGAAAGGAATAATGGGATTCAGTGTTGGAATAGTCGGAAAGCCGTCATGTGGCAAGACTTCCTTCACCAATGCTGCATGTATGACTAATTTCAAGGAGGGGAGCTATCCGTTCACCACAATCAAGGCGAATGTGGGGGTGACACACGTCAGGACACCCTGCGCCTGTGGAGATTTTGATATAGAAGATAATCCACAGAACTCGGTCTGTATCGAACGAGTCAGACTTGTGCCTATCAAACTGATTGATGTTGCAGGTCTTGTGCCTGGTGCCCACAAGGGAAGAGGGATGGGCAATCAGTTCTTAGATGACCTAAGACAGGCTGATGTACTGATACATATTGTTGATGCCAGCGGTGCGTTGGATGCAGAGGGGCAGGAGGTTTCTGCTGGAAGTCATGACCCAATTGATGATGTGAGATTCCTTGAGGATGAGATCACTGAGTGGGTGTTAGCAATCATCCAGAAAGACTGGCGGAGAATGACTGGACGTGTGAGAGTAGAGGGAGCCAAACTGGATGAGATTCTGTTGGAGAAGCTGTCCGGATTGATGGTCTCCCGCAAACATATTCTGAAAGCACTTAGAGAGTCAGAGCTAAAGGCTGAGGCTGCTGATAAATGGACAGAGGAAGAGCTCAGGAGCTTTGCATCTACTCTCTGGCATGTTGCCAAACCCTTGATAATTGCGGCAAATAAGATTGACAGACCAAATGCTGAGGAGAATTATGAAAGATTGAAGGAGGCATTCCCCGATCTTCTTGTGGTCCCAGTTAGTGCCCTAGCTGAAAAAGTACTCAAGGATTTGGAAAGGAAATCTGTGATTAAGTACATTCCGGGTGACGATGATTTCGAGATTCTCAAGGGTGACGACTTGAAGGATGCTGAGGTTGAACAGCTTAAGAAGCTTAGAGAGCACATTCTCAAAAAGTACGGTGGTACAGGAGTCCAGAACATTCTGAATAGGGCCGTGTTTGAGTTTCTCAACATGATCACGATCTATCCTGTCCAAGATTCAAACTCTTTGACGGATGGTGATGGAAATGTCCTACCCGACGTCTATCTTGTCCCTGAAGGTACAACAGCCAAGGAGTTTGCTGGACATATTCATACCGACCTGATGGAATCATTCATCCATGCAATAGATGCACGTACAAAGATGAGAATCTCTGACAAACATGTCCTCAAGGACCGTGACGTAATCTGCATTGTATCAGCAAAATGAGAATGAAAACAAGCTGGTAATCCCTGTTGTGTGAAAGACCACTGTTTGCACAGTCCAATTTAAATTCCTATGAATAATGTACAGAATGTGCACACCTTCTGGCCTCCCTTTTGCAATTCTGTGACGGCTTTGGGCATCTCAAATGTTGTGCGATTTCTCAGTTGCTGTATTCACTAGTTCCTGTCGAAAACAAGCTATGGTGAAGCATATGGAGATCTTTCTTACACTTAATGATGCCAAGGCACACGGTACTTACCTCGCGAGAGGAGGAAGGGCGCCTACAATCTATGAACTTGGCACTGGTGAGTATGTAACAGTACGGAAAGGCAAGTGGCCCCCACCGAATTCGTTCCCCATTCTAAAATGGTCGGGAGCGTCTGATGAATGGATACCGATCCTCACTCGGTTAGACAGTGTCAGCCGAGCCCAAGAGGCCTGCGGGTTGTTTAATCTGCTTGGGCATGAACCAATCATTGTGGAATTTCCCGGAATCACCTATGATGTCTTTTTGAAAGAAGACCATGTTCCAAGCGGTGCTTGGATTATCCTTGAGTCGGATGGGGAAACATCTGTGCGTCATCTCCAGCATCCCAGATTCTACGATGAGGAGGAGTCTGAGAGTATCAACATTCAGCTCAATACGACATAAATGAACTAAGCCTGCAGGTGTTCACCAAGCGACCAGTATTCTCCATTCAGTGGAAGATATGTGAAAAGCCGTGCCTCTGATGGGATGAATCGTCCCTTATCGTCAAGAACAGACTCGTCTATATGCACTGCAACAACCTCAGCTGTAAACACGTCATGTGCTCCGGCGTTTTCAACTTTGATGACCTTACATTCAATATTGATGGGACATTCCCCAATCATCGGTGATTGGACCTTTGTTGCAGGAACAGGTGTGAGATTACATTCTTTGAACTTGTCAAAATCACGTCCGGATTTGGTCCCGGCAAACTCGGCAGCATCAATCTGATCAATCGAAGGGATGTTTAGCACAAAGTCACCGGCATTCTTCACCATCTCGTAGCTATGTCTCTGAGGTCTGATTCCAGCAACGACTGTAGGTGGCTTACTGCATACATTCGCCACCCAGGACAGAGTAATAATATTCGACTTTTCTTCGCCAGCCACACTAAGGAGAACCACCGGACAGGGCACCACAGCAGTAGTTGGCTTCAATTCTTTCTTCATAATATTGCGGGAGATGGTAGGTGCTTAAGAAAATGTCGTGGCGCCAAGTTTAAGATGAACCTCCTACCGGCCAAGCTCACTTATTCGGAGGGTATCTGATAATGGTGCGAATACTCATTGCCGATCCTGTTGAAGAGTCTGCTATTGCAAAGATGAAGGACGCAGGACACGAAGTTGTAATTAGAAACAGCGAAACTGATGGGTCTGTTGAGGACCAGATAAAGGGATTCGACTGCATTGTTGTTCGTAGTGCCACAAAAGTGAACAAGAGTGTCATTGATGCGGCAGATAGCCTGAAGCTTGTTGTGAGAGCAGGTGTAGGACTAGACAATGTGGACCTTGACGCCGCTAAAGAAAAAGGTGTGAAAGTGCTGAATACCCCTGAGGCGCCAAGTGTTTCAGTAGCGGAGATGGTGATAGCACTTATGTTTGCGCTTGCGCGACAAGTGACCTTTGCAGACAGTTCAATGAAAGATGAGCGTTGGGAGAAAAAGAAGCTCAAAGGTACTGAACTCTGGCAGAAGACGCTGGGAATCATAGGTTTTGGTAGGATAGGATGTGAGGTTGCCAAGAGAGCAAGAGCTCTTGAGATGAAGGTCCTAGCATCTGATGTCGTCGATATTGACTTAGCATGCGTGGAATACGATGCTGAAAGAACGGACACGGAAGACTTGCTCAAACGTGCCGATTACGTGACTCTACATGTGCCTCTGGTGCCCGCAACAAAGGGTATGATTGGTGAAAAGGAACTGATGATGATGAAGGAAACGGCATTTCTCATCAACACGGCTCGTGGAGGAGTTGTAGACGAGCAGGCTCTTCTCAAAGCGCTTGACGAGAATCAGATTGCAGGTGCTGCACTTGATGTCTTCGAGATGGAACCGCCTGCGGATTGGAAGCTTGTCAAGCACCCGAAAATAATCGCTACACCACATGTATCATCTTCTACCTTAGAGGCTCAGGATAGGGTCGGTGATCTGACAGCTGAAAAGGTAATTGCAGAGTTTAAATGAGAAGTCATTGCAGTTAGGAGCCAAGTTGGGCCAATCGCTACACCTAAAAGTAAATGAAAAGGGAGAAGCACTGGCTGAAGAGCCACACCATTTCCTTTGTTTCGGCGGATACGTCCGCAAGGGATGTGGCCCGCAGGGGCTGAACCACAAACAAAGCGAATGAATTACAGCAAAGGATGGTAGTTTCATGCCTACAGCATACAGGTACATGAATGAGAGTTGGATTAAGGAACAGAATGAGCGTTCCGAGATAGTGAGGAGCAGGCTGATTGTCTGGAGAAAACAGGGCACTGTTGTTAGACTGGAAAGGCCAACAAGACTGGGTCGTGCACGGTCACTTGGTTACAAGGCAAAGCAGGGCTACGTTGTGACCAGAATCAAAACTGGAAGAGGACCAAGGGAGAGACCGAGACCACGAATGGGAAGAAAGCCAAGAAGTATGGGTGTCACAAAGTATACACCACAGAAGTCCCGTCGATGGATTGCCGAGGAAAGAGCAGCTCAGAAGTATCCAAACTTGCGTGTTCTCAACTCCTATTGGGTAGGGTCTGACCACAAGTGGGTCTGGCACGAGATCATCATGGTGGATCCAAACCATCCAGTGATCTACAATGACCCAGAGATTAACTGGATCTGTGACCCTGTTCAGAAAGGTAGAGAGAGTCGAGGGCTCACCTCAGCTGGAAAGCGTAGTAGAGGGCTGAGGAGAAAGGGTAGGGGTGCTGAAAAGATCAGACCGTCCCTTGGTGCGAAAGGTAATCTAGGCAAATAACTCAAAGGCTCCCAGTGGGGACTCTTGTATGCCATTCATCAACAGAATCGAAACACGTGCGTATTCAAGGGGCACTGAAATAGTCGAGAGGGTAAAAGAGGCTGTACTGAATCTCTATCCAGAAGATGTGCGTGAATCTGTAAATATTGCAACTGAGTCAACAGAAAGCCATAGGAACACGGAGATAATTGTAGTTCATGCATTCATTGAGAATAGACAGTTATGTGAGCGAACATTCGCGCGGATTATGGAGAGTCTGTCTGACCAGGACAAGAAATTCCTAGGAAAGACACTCCCCCAAAGGCTGGACGACCAGTGCGTTCTTTTTCTCAGGATTGATAAGCAGGCATCGTTTCTTGGTGAAACAAGACTTGCTAGTGACTCTGATGTGATTAGTGTCAGAGTTCATCTGAGAGAGTATCCAAGGTGTCTTCGCTCAGAGACGGAGGCATTCCTGACTGAGCAACTGCAGTAACTCCGAGGTGAACTAATGCTGATAGACTTGAATGTGAGAGTTCCAACTTTAGAAAGCTTGGAATCTTTTATTGAAATGGGAAACAGACTTGGACTAACAGGCTTTGCCACCTTTCTGCAGAGGAAGACTCCCTTCGAAACTCTGGACAGTGGAATGAATCTATTTGCAAGGACTGATTTGCCTGAGAGTGGTCTCAGGTCTGCAAAAGCAACTCTAAAGGAAACTCGTTCAAGGTCTGCCATAATTGCGGCCCCTCTTCGTGGAATAGATATGGCAAATTGGGCTGCCGAGGATGAACGAGTAGACCTCTTGACAATTGATGAACCACTTAAGGATTTCATTCTTCGAGAGAGCACAGCGAAACTTGCGGCTTCTTCAGGCACAGCGCTTGAGGTCTTAATAGAGCCGCTTTTGAACTCGTTTGGATTGGCAAGATCCAAAGTTGTCAAAGTCCTCAGAGAGAATGTACAGACTGCTATTGATGCAGGAATGCAGGTCATTCTGTCAAGCGGAGCAAAGGTAGTAATGTCCATGAGGTCAGCAACCGCAATGCAATATGCTGGATTGTTGCTTGGTCTAGACTGGCATTACGCAAAGATAGCAGTTCATGAGAGTCCTCAGTATGTAATTGATAGAAACAGAAAACGGCTGAGTCCCAACTTTGTATCACCCGGCGTTGAGATTGTCCAAAAAGGTGAGTTGGAATGAAGATCCGGAGAAGACGCTATCTTAGGTTTTGTCTGCACAGAGATGGTGATCCACCTAGTGAGAAGCAACTTACAAGAGAGATTAGGAGAAACTTGCTCTCTCTGTACGGAGAGATAGCGGTTGCCGACTCCAGACTCTATCTGACTGAGTACAATGAAGACAGTGGCGTTGGCATACTCCAATGCAATGCAGCACTATTAGAAAAGGTGATCACGTCTGCGGTCCTAATTAGTTCCATAGAAAAGACACTTGTGTCTTTTGAGCCCAAGAAAACATCAGGTACTCTCAAGGGAGTCAGGTCTTGAATCAAGCTCTAGGTCAGAATTAGATCTACTTCCTCTAGGTTGTCATCCAGAATGTAAGCACGGCTTACCCAACTACCTGTCAGTTTTGAGGAAATCAACCAGACCACTGGATTCAGACGCATGTTTTGCAGGTCACGAGATGAGGGCTTGGGGGGAGCAGGATGGGAATGAAAAATGCCCACTAAGTCTTCTTCACGCTCTTCGGCCTCTACAAGAAGCTTGTATTCTGCTTCCGGGTCTATTGAGAAGGATGTTCTTGACTCAGCGATGTTATATACGATCTCGATATGACTGACAACTACCTCATTGTCCTGAACGCGGCCGAATAGAAGAGCGGCAGCCTCGAACGGCAGACTCCGTTCAGCATGGTTATGTAATCTAATCAGATCATTCTCAGAAAGGCGCAGCACAAGTTGCACCGTTGCTCACCATGTCATTAGAAAGGAGGTTTGATGTCTTCGAGAACGATACAGGTTTCTATATCACCCACACCAGTGACCTTTCCCAGTTTTAGCTCGAGAAACTCTCTGAGATCTGATAGGTCGTCTACAGTGACCTTCAGCATTATTCCACATGCACCATCCAAGAAGTAGGCCTCGTCCACTTCACTGAAATGCTGCACTTTCTTCGAGATGACGGTCGCCTCTTTCATCACAGTCTTGACACGAATGATGGCACGAATCCTGCGTCCCATTTTCATTGGATCCAGAACGACGGTGAATTTCTTGATATACCCCTCATCGATGAGTCGTTTTACTCTACGACGTATAGTCACCTCAGTCCTCTCTGCAGCATCAGCGATTTCGCTATATGATCTGCGTCCGTCTTCCTGTAGCATCGATATGATTTGCTCGTCAATGTCGTCAAGTGTCATTGGTATTAGGCTCCATTATGGACCAAATCAAAGAAAAATGCTTGTTATTGTACATATATATTAGCTGCTATGTACGAACTCGGAATTAGAAATGTTCGAAATCGCCGATTAATGACTCGACACACCTGAATCGGTGGCTGTTTTACAACACTTTGAGTTCATCTTCCAGAATTGAATCTTCATTTGCTGACATCACAGCGTAGAGCTCTATGTGTTCTTGAAGAGCCGGGGAACTTCTAATCTTCTTCTCTAGGAGCTCCTGAATCTGGAATATGCCCGATGCATTAGTCATTATGACTTCAATACGTACGGTCTTCTCCTCTCCTTTGCGAATGTTGACCCTCTCAATTGCCATGGCTGATGCCGAATGGATATTCACACTGCCAGCCTCGAACGGAATTCTTGCACGACCCTTTGTCATGTCCAATGCGTCTGCGATTCCTACAATGCCAGCTTCCACTGTCAGTGGTGAAGCTGCAATATCATGAGTATATATTGCATGTTGAATGTGTCCACGTACATGGACTTGTTTATGGGCGTCGTTTGGATATACCTTAGCAAGAATCCTGTCTAGTATGGGTGTTGCCAAGAACACTGTGAAAATATCATGGTTTGAACGAGCGACTACCATTCCTATGTCGTGAAGGTAACAACCTAGAAACACTATCAGCTCCGCGTCTTGAATTGTGCCTGTTTCTTCCTGTACTATTGATGGTTGAAGACCCTCAACGACTGCTCTAAAGAGGCGGACTCCATTCTGTGCGACAATCAATGAGTGAGTATGTCCATGATCGGAATACCCCATTCTGTCTATGGCCATACGATTCGAATCTTCAAGTAGAGTCTGAACCTCTACGTCCTTCTCAAGCTCGTCAAATGCAATCGCGCATAATTCATTCTTCCCTATTTCCTTGCGCACTCTCGATTTCAGGCTGAATCTTTGTCGTTGGGGTTTTGCCATTTGCTTAGCACCCTCTCTTCTGTTGATTTGCTTCATCTTTATTCTTCCCCTCACTGTGATTTGATTTTAGAGGTGTAACTTGAGTGCCTTTCTATTCGAATATCCCCACTGGGTAATATATTGTAAAGGCCTGAGTGTTCTTATCGCGAAACGAAGAACACAAAGTAGTCATCTTACTCTCTAGTTCACTGTAGCTGTGTTAATGTATCTATTTCTATGTATGGATTGGTGAGCTCCGTAGTGGCATCAAGATGTAACTGAAACCGGAGTTTCTTCATGAGCGCTTGTTACTGTGTATGCTTGCGGATGACGCTGTTGATATGTATAATATCCGGCTAGTATTAGCAGATAGATAACGTAGCCAGTCACCTCTAGCAATGATGGGTTCCCATTGTATCCAAACATGGCTTTTAGCAATCCACCAATCAGACCATTGTCATGAAGTAACGGATAGCTTCCATCAGGAAGAACCGGAGGGTTGATGTTCCACACCTCAAGGGGTCCAATAAGGAGAAGACCAGCCTCTTGCAGTTCATGAATGCCATAGGCAACCATTCCAGCAGCCACTAGGATGAGAATAGCCGATGTCCATTTGAAGAACGATCTCAGACTTATCCTCAACGAACCCTGATAGATTCCAAGGCCTAGGACTACAGCAATCAGCAATCCAATAGTCACTCCCAGGTATACCTGTAGTCCGTCCTGAATGACCAGAGCCATGCTGAACAATACCAATTCCACTCCCTCACGCATCACGAGGGCGAAGCTCAGAAGTGCTACTCCAACACCACTCTGGCTCAGAGATTTTCTCTCGACTGAGTCTTCTATGTCTGAGGACACTTTGGGTCCTGCTTTCCACATCCACAAGATCATGGTTGTCAAGAGAAGTGCCGCTATGAGAACAACGAATCCTTCAAAGGTAGCCAGTACAGGACCTTCAAGAATGCCCCACACGAAGCCCATGAGAAGTGCAATTCCCACACTGGAAATCAGAGCCACACCTGCTCCACCCAGAACGAATCGCCGCAAATCACCCCTGTTCGTTTTACGCAGATAGGACAGCATAATCGCGATGACGAGAGCAGCCTCTATACCTTCTCGTAATGAAATGATTGTTGGCGCGATTATCATTGTTAGACGTGTCCAATTTATTCACAATAGTTAAATAGACTTCCGATATGGACCAAGCTTCTATTTCCGAATTCTTGTGACTGTGCCATCAGTGTTTTCTAGAATGCTTGCAGGCCTTATTCTCAATAGATGATGGTCTGT
>LRSK01000002.1 GCA_001563325.1 Candidatus Thorarchaeota archaeon SMTZ1-83 | reverse complement strand
CTTCATGATGGTTTCCCATGGTGTGATTATATCAGTGATGTTCATCATGGCCGGACTGTTGACATATACAGCCGGCTCGAGACAGATTCCCGACGTCCAAGGCCTTATGGCCAAGGCTCCAAGGCTGTCTGCAGTACTCATACTTGCCTCATTTGCAGCATTTGGGTTGCCAGGTTTCAGCGGCTTCATTGCAGAGGCCCTCGTTCTATTCGGTTCTGTCAATATCTACATCTGGTCTGGATTGATCGCCTTCGGGATATTTGTCACAGTGGGCTACCTCCTATGGACATTGAACCGGATTGTATTCAGTGACCCCGATCCCGAGAAGGAAATCACAGAAGCCCCTTGGAGTGACTTGGTCGCCCCAATTCTGATGATGATTCCTGTGCTGATCTTGGGTATCTGGCCTGACCTGATTCTGGACCTAGTGATTCCTGTGGTCACATCCATGCTAGGAGGTGCTCCATGATGATGCAGTTCGAACAGATTACCGCCTTCATCAGGTCGATATTGGACCCGTTCGCAAGTGTTCTCGCCAACTACATTCCAGCAGAATGGATTGCCTCATTACCTGCTCTGACTCTCGTTCTCTTTGCGTTTCTGTCGCTGATTGTCGGAATGCGGAGAAGTCCTCTTGTTGTCAGTTTCATTGGAGTGATTCTCGCAGGCTTAGAGATGATTCTCTTTGAGTCGTCGACATACGGTTCCTCCTTTGGAGGTCTCTTTGTCAGAGATGCCTTTGGCGACTTCTTCATCTGGATCATTCTCATCGTAGCGTTCTTTGTCCTTCTGTCATCAACCACATTCGGTGGCGACAAAGGTGCCTACAACTTTCTCCTGCTGGTTTCATTTGCCGGCGCAATCTGGGTCGTCATGGCAACTGACCTGGTCGCGCTCTTTGTGTCTTGGGAGCTGATGAGTACACCTACATATGTGCTCGCTGCTCTTGGACCGCACAGAGGTGCCATTGACGGTGCAATGAAGTACTTCGTTATGGGGCTGCTATCCACCACTCTGATGGTATTCGGAATTGCCCTCGTATATGGAGTTGCAGGAGCTACCGACCTTGCCTTGGTCGCGAGTGCCCTGAGCGCTGTATGGGCCACCGCAGCTCCCGAGGCATATACAGTCCTACTCTCCCTAGTGTTGTTTCTCATAGCCTTCGGATTCAAAGTCGGTGTCTTTCCGGGATGGATGTGGGTTCCTGACACTTATTCGACTGCGGACGGGAGTGTGACCGGTTATCTTGCCGGGGCAACCAAGAAGACTGGGATAAGTGCTCTCCTGAGGATTCTTGCGGTGGCCTTCGTGGTGGCTCGTCTTGAATGGATGCCTTTGATTGTCGCAGTTTCCATACTGACAATGATTGTCGGCAACGCTCTTGCGTTGGCTCAAAGAAACATAATGAGGATGCTGGCATACTCATCGATTATGGTCATGGGAGTGCTGTTCGTGGGAGTCGCCGTAGGGACTCAATACGGAGTGGCGGCAGCAATGTTCTCTGCCTTCGCACACGCACTCATCAAGTCCGGGGCGTTCATCCTCATATGGGCCATGGCCATTAGGTTGGGAAAGGAGATTACCTACGATGACCTTGCCGGCCTTAGTAAACGTTCGCCGGTATCGGCCGCACTTCTCGCAGTACTAATCTTTGCCTTGGCTGGAGCCCCATTCACTGCTGGCTTCTGGTTCAAGTGGTTCTTGATTCCAGCAAGCGCTGTTGAGGTAGGGCTTTGGTGGTTCGCACTCATTGCAGTGCTGAACTCTGTCTTTGCACTTGGCTACTATCTTAGGGTTATTCGCTACTGCTATTTCATGGAGCCATCTGATGACAAGACTTTCGGCTTGGCTAGGGGTCCATTGCTTGCGTGTGATTGGCACCCTGATACTCGGCATCGTGCCAAGCCTTGTGTTGGACTATGCTTTCAGCGCCGCTGCACTGTTTGCAGTTCCTTAGCTTTTGATCAGAAGCACAAAGATTGCAGTGCTCGAAATTGAACCCGGAAATAAAGAGGACCGTACAAGGGTACGTTACCATTCAGTAAGTGACTATGAAATCCGAAACTCCTCTGGTTAAATACCTACGATGAGAGATAGCAAGTGTGTGAGAAGCATAGGTCCCTTGCTCTTCACGTATAACAGTCACCTCCATGAGCTTTGTGAGGTGAGATATCTCTCCTCACCTACATTGCTAGAACAAACGAACGTGCAGAGTCGTAGGTTACTATCAACCTCGATTCAGTGAGGGAGTCGGCTGACCTGCTCCCTCACACCCCAACTTCTCTTCTGCTTCACACTACTCTGTCATCTGAACGATACTTGCTGACCGCTTCTTGGATGAGGAGAGCAAAGAGGTCTTCAACGTTCTCCCCGGTTTTTGCAGAAGTTTCGATATGGGTGACGTTCAGCCATTTCTTTATCATCTCTCCAGCTTGGGGCGGCACCGCTCTGTCTTCCCTGTCAATCTTGTTTGCCACGACTGCAACTATGGCTTCAGGATTCACTCCGATGAACGCCTTGTACCATTCATATACGTTCATGAATGTCGCGGGGGCGGTGACATCATATACGATGAATGCAATACTGGCTCCTGCCATATAGCGGAGCCTCAGCTCTCGGAAGGACGGTTGGCCTCCCAAGTCCCAGATCACGATTTGGGCTGCGGCTGTCTGCCCATTCTCCGTTTCAACTTCAAGATTTTTGATGGCAAGACTCGCTCCCATCGTCGCTTGGTAAGTTTCGCCAAAGCTTCCCTCGGTGTACCTCATTATGCAGCTTGTCTTGCCGACGGTTCCATCACCTAGAGAAACCATCTTGAACATATACAGAGGTTTTCGCGTTCCCAAATCGACTCCATCCGAATACGTGCAATTGTAATCACAATATCTGACATATAACACTTCAGTGGATTTCCGTGCAATCACCACGTCCGGACATCTTGGCCTTCACACTAGCTTGACGTCTTAGGAGGTCTTTACCGGTTTCAGCGTGTTGGCAAGAGCGCATGCAGCTCTCTCGGGGCTTGAGAAGACTGGGATTCCCCCTTCCTCCAGTATTCCTCTTCCAAATGGAGGCCGGCATTCCGGCGCATTCAGGACGGCGACTACGGTCTTGTCTGATTTCGAGGTGGCTTGTACAATTGCCTCCACCGGCATGCCTCCACCAATCTCTTCCTGATAGTTGGGGGAGAACATGATAATGACAGAATCATACTGAGGTTCCTTGATGATCAGCTCATAGGCTCCTGCAAAGATGTCGGGTCTTGCCCATCCCTGGGCCAATAGATCGATGGGGTTGGTGATGTTGATTTCGACAGGCATCCCAAGCATGTCTTGAACGGCTGCAGAGGTTTCATCTGCCGGCGGAGGGAGTTGAGCTCCCCGCGTTTCAAGTATTTGAGCAGCGATAAGGGCCGGTCCAAGAGTATGTGTCACAATGGCCACGCGCCTATTGGTGGGTCGTTTCTTTGAGAATCCCAAGATCTTTGCGGTGTCAATCATCTCAGAAACCGTATCAACCTCGATCGCTCCAGCTTGTCTAACTGCGGCACTGTACAGCTCATGCCGCCCAGCGAGGCTGCCGGTGTGGCTCATCGCCGCTTGCTGCGCGACTGGAGTGGTACCGACTTTGTACACTATCACTGGCTTCGTTTGCGTGGTCTTCCCCATCTCCTCATACATTTCCCTTGCTCTCTCTGTGCCTTCGACAAACAGACAGATTACCTTGGTTTCCTTGTCTTGTTGCAGGTACCGGAGCATATCTGGGAAGTCGATATTGACGCGATTGCCAACGCTAGCGTATTTTGCTACTCCTAAATCCGCGTCAGAGGCCGCGTAGATCATGAGCCCAGTGACTCCTCCACTCTGACTTACAAAGGAAACTGAGCCGCCTCCCAATGGGACCGGATGTGGAAAGAAGGTTGCATTGAGACCTCTCCCCACATTCCCCGCCCCCAAGCAGTTCGGTCCGATTACGGCTATGTGTGCCTCGTCTGCAACAGACTTCACAGCTTCCTGATGCTCTTCACCCAAAGGACCAAGCTCCCTGAAGCCAGCCGAGAAGATGATGGCCGCTCTGACACCTGCCTTTGCGCAATTTGAGAGCGCGGAGAGAACCTGTCTTGGACCGAGGGCGATGACAGCCAAGTCGATTTCCTCTCCGATGTCGACGACGCTTGGAAAACACTCCATTCCGCCAATCTCCGTATGGCGGGGGTTCACTGGATACTTCTTGCATTGGTAGTCACGAAGTGCAAGAAGAGTTAGAGATCCAAGCTTATCTGACTTCTCGGATGCCCCCACTATTGCGATGCTCTCAGGGGCAAATAGTCTGTCAAGCGACTCAATCTTCCAGTCCACCCGTCTGGCTCCTCCATTGGATTCTGCTGTCTGCCAAGTATCAGCAGACTATCACTACTAGACCCTTCACTTATCCTCTGTGGTTTCGACTATGCGACGAATATAGTCCATTGCGAGTAATCTCAGTTCGTTCCCGGCCTCTTCATAGTCGACCAGTGAGACTATATCCAAAGACGCTTCAGTCGCCCGTTTCGACATGAAGTCCTGAATGAGTCGAGTTGCCTCGAACTCTCGCTCCCTCTCTTCACTATCGTCAGATACCGTCTTCAATCCGCTTGTAGTATGCTTCGCGATGAACATCGTCTTGTGTACATCTTCTCTTGGATTGACGAGGACTTCCAGAATGTTGGCACCAAGATATTGGAAGTTACCAGGAACCATGTGCACACCCTCCACAATTGCTTCTGCTCCTTCTTCAAGCACTCTCTGTACAGATGTCTTGATTGCGGGCGTTATGACGTCGCATTGGGCAAGAAAGCCTCGAATCACGGGGTGAAGGTCTTCCGGGCCTGACTGTCTGTGCACGTGGGCTTGGTAAGTGTGACAATAGAGTTCTGGGTGTTCCTTCGGTGTGTAGATCCCTCTCAGAATCTGCCTAACCGAATCTGTGCTGATGATGCGCGTTGCGGCCAAATTCGCAATCAAGTCTAGGGCGAGCATTGATTTGCCAGTGGCAGACGCTCCTTCCAACACTACGACGATTGGCTGGATGTCAGTGCTCCTTCTCAGTGTGTCGTACTGCACGAGCGTATCGAAGTCTTCCAAGATGGTCGTGCTGGATGAATCAATCAATTGTCTGCAAACATTCATCAGGTCTTTTTGAGTGGGGGTTTCACCAGAACTGGAGAAGTGTCGTTTCAGCTCAATTATCGCTCTGTCTGCTTCGAGATCGGAGAGTCCGCTGAGCCTGAGCTTGCCTCTCAGAGCCGCCAAAGGATAGGGCATTCTTACGCCTCGATGGCTGATTCTCATAGGGTCACTTCTGAGTAATGTTCAGTCCTGACCACATCATGAGAACCGGCTCAAAAGGACTTCCATGTACAGTATCCCTTGCCCTCTCGGCCCGGATCTCCTCGAAAAGATCTGCCGCTCTTTGTTCTGGGTCTCTTGCGTCGTGGTGCAAGTCCCATGAAGGGTTTGCTCATGTCCATTGACTCATTGACAAACTCGACGGGATGTTCTGACTGCACAATCTCGCCTTGCAGGCCTATGGCCAATTGCATGCATTCATCGTAGACAATTGCTCTGCCTCCACGCAGGAGGTAACTCCCTCCAACCTCAACGTATTCTCTGTCAAGATTCCAAAGCGTTAATGTGATTATTCCCGTAGAATCCCCTACCACTGCCTCAGTCAGAAGGTGCTTGGTGCCCCACTTTCGCGAGGTGACTGCCCTTGGTTCATCCTTGGAGAGGACTCTGAACTGCACCTTTATGTTTCTACATTCAGGAGTGATTTCTGCTATGCCGGTCACACACGCAGGATTCTCTCGTCGTGCCCGACTGTCATTTGCTTGGCTCAAGTCATGTCATCCAGGAATACGTACACCATGGATGCTAAAGAAGACCTATCGACTTTTGTGATTCCCCAGTACCATTCATAAGTTGGTTATACTGTATATACACACAAGCCGCCTCAGACTCGCAGAATCTGATTTAGCACCCCGATTCGGAGCTCTGCACCATGAAAACAATCGTCTTCATCATAGATGACGAGAAGCCAGTAGTTGACGTACTCAGTCAGTTCTTAGAGAGATTCATCGAAGATCTTGAGGTAGTTTCAGCCAATGATGGAGAAGAGGCAATAAAAACGGCAACGAGGCTTGCCAATGAGAACAGTCTTCCCCACATCACACTAATGGATCTGAAGATGCCTGTCATGGATGGAATAGAATGCACCCGGAAGCTGACCGAGATATGTGTCGAGAACATTCACATTCTTACAGCACACGTCGACCGGGATTTGATTGGCCGGGCAGTTTCTGCTGGAGCAAAAGGGCTCCTGATGAAGAGCGAAGGCATGAGGACAATTGCCACCAAGGTCACGGAGATGGTGCGCGGCATCCGGCAACTGGACTAGTGAAGATGCCCTTGAGGCAATCCGTCTGCACAATGCTTTTCTTTTGTAGACATGTCTGTGTGCTTCCAGAGTAAACAAGGTGAGGTACAAAGGATGCCACGCTATCGCCATAGGAAAAAGATACTATCTTTGGCCGTTTTTGCAGCACTGGTTCTCTTATGTAGTGCATCTCTGGCTGCAGCGCAACCCCCGGGCTGGTTTGGTGACGATCATCTTCATGCTTTCGTTTCCATCAATGGAACTAGCATTACGCAGACCAGTCAGACTGAACCTGTTGAGATAGACCTCGAAGACTACACAACTATCTACATTCAGATTGATGTTGTGGGGTCTGAGGCGATTTTCAATCTCAACGGTACCATAAGCTTCTTCTACCAGAGTTTCAAGATATTCGAACTCTTCTTGTCTCAGAACGAAACAGTAGCGTTTTTGTCACCTGCTGACCCTATCTTGCCCGTGGAGGCCCTGATAGACTTCGGGGCGATACTTACTACCTCCCTCGGAGGATTTGAGATAGACCTCGTCACCGGACAGTTTGAAGCATCAGTCAGCATGTTGTACTACCTCGAGGGCGAAACGCCGGGGGTAGATACTCCCCACAGAATCGAACAGCCTTTCTTCCTCCTTATCCCTCCGAGTAGCTTCCTTGATTCGGTTACATCAGTAGCTGGTGTGGCAACTGCCATAGCGACAGGTACAGCAGTGGTCGGAGTGGGGGCCAACTTCAAGAATCTGTTCGACGGAATGAGTACAGCTCACAAACTCAGATCCATACAGAAGAAGGCCTCCGAGATTCGTTCCTTGCCTGATCTTACTGTGCTCGGAGCACTTCCAGCACTGTTCTCAGTTGTAGCTGGGATGGTCAAAGTCAAGAAAAAGAAGAAGGACGAAGAAGAGCCGGAAACTAAGGAAGGCGTGAGCGAGTACATTGTTCGTCAGCGTGTTCGTGCTCTTGCGCATGACGCTTGGCGTCAAGACAGATGTCCTAACTGTAGGACGAAGTGGCGAGAGAATGCCACAAACTGCAAGAAGTGCAAGATCGACGTAGACGATGCCAAGAACTTGTATGCAGACCTTCTTGCCTCAAGGGTAGACCCGGCCTTGAGGGTGATGAGTAGGAAGAAGTCTCTCTCTATCCGCAAGCTCGCTAAGAGAACCAAGTCGAGCGAGTATAATGCTGGAGTGATTGGCGCTGCGATGGTCGATACTAAGGTCACGGAAATACAGAAGATCGAAACACCACTACGCAGCTTCGTTATGAACATTGGAGGACTGGCCTTCCTCATTCTGACCTGGCAGCAACTCCTCGGTGGAGCCGCTAGCCAGTTTCAGACTACTCTAACTGTTGTTGGAGGTGCCCTCTCCTTAGGTGTCATCGTAGCACTATATGTTTCCCGCAGGACTCAGATCGAGAAGCTCAGAACGCAGCTCGGTGAGCAAGACATTCCCGTCGTCGAAGAGGCTCCACCCGCGGTGCCTACTGAACCGATTGAAGAGAAGCCCTCTTACGATGATTATGAGGCGCCCGAGGAAGTATTTGAGGCAGAAAGTGACTCTGTGTCTGAATACGGAACAGAGGAATCTGAACAAGCTGAATTACCAGACGGGAGTCTGGATGAATCTCACGAAGACTTTGAATAGTGAGAGTAGCGATGGCTCGGATGAGCCATCATTCATCCATTTCTTCTTCGTGGTATAGATCCACGTCCTCCGGTTCCTCTTCCAGTGCTGGCGTTAGCTCAGGGGTAGTCCTTCGTCTTGCAGCACTTCCTGCCCGACCAAGTATCTTGATAATCTGCGAGGAGATGTAGGGTATTATGACCAGGAACACAACTGGCATTAGCACAATAACGCCCAATGCATAGCTCTGGAGAAAGTCCATCGACATGACTGTTGCTGCACCCACAACAACGAGAAACATCAAGAACTTGATTCTTATCGAGGAGCTGAATCTGCCTATCATGGAAGTCTTCTCTTCCTCGACGATGTCGATAGGCGTTCCTGATTCCTCCATCCTTTCGATTTTCTTAATGCCCTTGCTCGCTTCTCTGTAGAGATTCACGACCACAACGATAATCGACGATACGTATGCTGTGAAGATTGTGGTCATGATTGCAGGTACACGGAAGTCCCCTATTGCAAAGGACTGGTCAATAATGTAGTGCTTGAACCAATCAATCTCTGTCCCATAGTTGAGCATCATTACAATGACCAAAGGTACGAACACGAGATGCCATAGTCCAAGAGCCATTCTCCTTCTGCTCAGAGCCCCCCTGATGAGAACGGCCGAAACCGCGCTTCGGTAGAGCCAAAGACCGTATAGAAGCACAGAGCTTCCCAGCAGAACGACCGTCAGTACCAGAGCAAGTCCATATTCTCCTGCCGAGTAGTACATGTACGAGCCTGCAAGTCCGATTCCGCTTGCTGCAACTATGAGCAAGTACAATCGATCCATTCGTCTTACGGACTTCTTGAGTCCCTCCAACGACTTATCATCAACTCTTGTCGAAGCCGCCAATCTGAAGTATACAAACATTCCGATAAGGCTCAGGATGAAGGACAATCCTGCACCGAGACTGATTGACTCCGTTGACATCGTCAGGTCTGGCACAGCCGGTGAGACTGTGATTGTTTCTTCTTCGACTCTTGTCGCAACGTGCTCACCGCTAGCAGTTATGACGGCCGCGAAATCGCCGTAACCCTCGGTCGTCGGGAGATACGGAAAGAACGCATGATATTCCCCAACGACATCTGTTTCCTGTGCGGTCATGATTGGCATGTTCATCAAAGAAACCGAAACGTCCAAACCGGGAATGGGATTGCCATAGATGTCTTGAATCGCAATTACGACATCGAGGGGCTGCCCTTGGGTTGGAGTTTCCTGAATCACAGTAATGTCAAACACCAACTGGCCAGTCACTGTGAGGACTCCACGGACTGGCTCACCAGTTTCAATATCTGTATGACTAATCGAGATCGTATAGTTGTATCTTCCAGGTGACCATCCCGAGGTAGACAGAGTGGCTGCGTACGTGCCCTGAGTGCCTTCTAGCATACTGTAGGACAGAGCCTTCACGAAGAAGTTCACAGTCCCTCCAGCTACCGGTCGATTGATCCAGTCCCTAAGCAAGAGCTGCATGACAGTCTGACCTCCCTGCTCGATAGTCCAACCCTGCGAGGAGGAAATCTCGGCAGAAGACGCGGCATCAGCATAGGCTCTGATATCGAATACATCAGACCAGGGACTGGCGTACGTCGCATTTGCATAGACTGTGAAGTTGTTCGGGCCCATGAGGAAGTCAGCTAAGACCATTAGTACATATTCTGGCTCACCGTCTGTATGTGTAGCTGTATAACGAGTGCCGTTTATCTCTACGATCACAGATGTGCCCTCAAAGACAGGTCCGTACCTGTCCTTGACGAACACACTCACTTCAAAGTGTGATCCAGCCTCGACTCGAGGTACATAGAATATATTCGGTTCTAGCTCTCCGAAGACCTGCACAGTAATCTGAGTGGAAAGGGAACCTATGATATCTGGCTTAGTGACACGCAGATCGAACGTTCGATTTCCAATTCCCAAGCTCACGTTGTGTGAGAATCGATAGCTGCCCGGAGAAGTGCTACTCTCTATGAGGTGAAACTCTTCTGGTCCACTCTTTAGAGATACCTGAGCATTGTCGATTGGCTGTCCGAAGGAGTCCGTGAGGTTGAACCATGAAGTCACGAGGTCATCCTGCTGCACAACTCCTGGGAAGTCACTGCTCACGAGGAGACTTGAGGCAAGAAGGTTAACGCGGATGACATGGCCTCCTACTCCCGGACCCACAGCGTACGGATGTGTAGCTGTGCCGATAATGGCATGCGTACCTGCTGAGAGCTGCACCTGAGTCATCTCGAAGACGTAGGACTGATTCACTGGGGTTGCTGCATAGTCCATGCCACCAATATTGACTGTGACTGTTGCACCCTCTACGGCCGCATCGTGATTGTCCAACACCCAGACCTCCACTGTCATGTTCTCTCCTTGTGCGATGGTTTCCGGAGCCAACACAGAAACGCGCAGATTGCTCCGCACTGCCAATGCGTCCGTGATTGCAAGCCAAGCGGGATGAAGGAAGTCATGGTCAACAGACACACTCAGGTTTAGCATCCCCATAGGCCAAGCGGCATCAGTCACTCCAGAGTAGTGTGCCGCTGAAGGATCGAAGTAGAAACCGAAAGTATTGGATGCTGCGCCCTCTGGAGTCATGAAGTGTGTGGTCACATACACGGATGCGTCTTCAATAGTTTCACCATAGATATTGGTAACAGTCACATTGGACCAGAATGGTTCACCTTGGACCACGTCCGCTGTAGGATAATCCACGGCCACAGTCATCCTGTAGAACCAGTCTAGGTCCCGAATGGCACCGACCACGACATCGCCAACCTCACGGACTATAGGGTATGCCGCGACCTCTTGTCCTTGGCCGGGATCTACGTTGCCAAGACTGATTGGAACATAAACCTCCCCCACCACGACGGCTCTGACAATCTCTCCCTCCGGCGAAACTGCAGTCAGACCCCCATCCTCCTTGGTGAACAGCAGGAACTCGTCCACCAAATCTCCATCGAAATCAGTAACGATGCCACTAAGTGGAGTCGAGCCACTTACCTGGACTGCCCAGTCAGTAGATAGGGGCCCGACTACCCTTGCAAGTACGAGCTGACCACTCTCATCGAGGACGAGCAGTTCATCAACTCCATCCTGCTCAACATCATACGGAAATAGGAAAGATACG
>LRSK01000001.1 GCA_001563325.1 Candidatus Thorarchaeota archaeon SMTZ1-83 | reverse complement strand
GGGACCAGCCCCTATGACTGCAACTGTATCTCCAAGCCTAATCTCAGCTTCCTCAATGCCATGCACCACACACGCCAATGGTTCAGTCAGAGCCGCATCCCGAAAGGACAACGAATCAGGAATCTGGTGCGTGTTCAATCTCACCACACGTTCTGGGACCCTGATGTATTCTGCAAAGGCTCCATTGACAAAAGATGATTTCAACTCAGCACAGAGATTAGGTCTGTCTCTCTTACAGAAGTAGCATTCCTGACATGGAGCGGAGTTTGTAGCTACTACGCGCATGCCTGGCTCGAAGTATTTGACTCCCTCTCCCGTTTCTTCAATTGTGCCAGCGTATTCATGACCAAAGAGTGCCGGAGTGTGCTTGAGCAGTATGGGGTGACCCCTCTTGAAGGTCTTAACATCTGTTCCACAAGTTAGAGCGGCACCAACTTTGATCAACAACTCTCGAGGTCCTATCTCAGGAATATCGGTTTCCTCAAACCTGACATCCCCAACGCCATAGAACATCGCGGCATTCATTCGGCGGGTCATCACTCCAGACTCCGCGGGGTCAATGGCTGGCCGGTTTAAATGGCTTGCTAACATGCGTCAGTCAATGGAGTGCGGCCCCATCAGCACCGATTCCTACCGGAAGACCTTAATCTGAGCCTCACAAGGCCCGACCTCGGGAGCACCACGATGAAGCCAAAGCCAAGATACCCTGAGGTCATCGGCTATCATGCAAATAGCGTATGGGATGGTGAAACGGGGTGTACTGCATACGTGACTGACAATCGGAAGGTCGTAATCGACACGCCCACAACCTACGGTGGTAGAGGGGACGGAATATGCCCAGATGAGCTGTTCGTTTCGGCAATCCTAGGTTGTCTGAACAACACGTTCCTAGACTTCCAGAGGCGTTTCGAGATGGAACTTTTGTCACTCGAGCTGGATGGGCAAGCCTCTGCTGAGTTCGACGGTACTGGGTACAGGATTCTTCGAGTGAAAGTTTCGGGAGAGATTGTGGTTGCTCCAGGTGAGCTGGATGTGGGGGAGAGATGCTCTCAGTTGATGACGGAGTATTGCCATCTCACTCGGTCAATCGCCAGTTGCATTCCTGTGGAGTATGACATCTCGGTGCGAGAGGAGTCCTAACGCCTCAGACTTCACACTAAGCTGTTTTTCATTAGGCGCTCTATCCTCTCCATGTATTCCTGAATGTTCCGCCACTGTCCTCCTTGAAAGAATACGCTGTCGCAGCTATTACAAAGCCAGAACCTGTCATAGTGTTTGTAGGTTTCTTCGAAGACGAAATCCCTCACTCTCTCTTTCTCTTGAGGGCCAATCTCAGTCAACTCACCGTTGCATTTGGAGCAGCGGGATTTGGATGGGTCGATTCTTGGAGGAATGTCAAACTCACGAAACACTCTGGCGACTCTCTCGTCAACGCTACCTCTGAGCAGCATCGTTTCAAGAGTTGCTTCCATTGCTCTGTTGTAGAGCCTCTCGTCTGAAGTCAGCAGAACGCGCTTCTCTTCCTTGGCAATCGCTAGAAGCTCATCATCTTGCATGTAAGTAGAGTATATTGTGTCGAACCCTGCCAGTCTAAGCCAGAGAGACAGCCGGCCCAGCATAGCATCAACGACGAATCTGGTCATGGCTTCTCACCGAAGAAGAGGCGTGCCGCGTTCTTCCACATGACGACCTCAATCTCATCCTTGGCAACTTGAGGGTATCCCATATCAAGAAGGGACTGCGGGATCTTCAAGTTGGCAAAGAATTCCACCCACTGTTCCAATGGCATGGCATACTCGAAGAGTGGGAAGTCGCTTCCCCACAGCATCCTATTCGGAAAGACTCTCATGAGCTTCGCGTCGGAAACCATCTTGTAGACTCTCTGAGGAACTCTCGACGCAAAAGCCTGCCATCCCGAAACATCCACCGAAACGTTGGGGTTCTTTGCCGCTACTGTGATTGCCTCGTCTACCCAAGGTACTCCGACATGCGCAATAACGATCCTGAGCCTCGGAAAGTCTACTGCTACCTTGTCTATGTAGATTGGTCGTCCATATTTGATGTGTTTGAATCGTGACGTGAAGCCGCTATGGACCACGATAGGAATCTCTAGTTTAGTACATAGTTCATAGTAAGGATAGAACTGAATGTTGTCTGGATAGAAGCCATTCGGAGGATACATCTTCCAACCACGGCAACCTTTCTCCGTCACGGCTCTCTCAAGCTCTGCTAGGCCTTCATCTCCTCTCCTAGGGTCCAGCCCTACAAAGGTGATGATGTCGGAATCCCCACTCACCTCGTTGGCGTGCCAGTCAGTCTTCTCTGTGAGGCTCAGTGGCATGTCTTGATTGAGCCCACTGTCAATAGGCAGAATCACCGCCTTCTCTATGCTAGCTTTGTCCATGGCTGCCCTCAGGTTTTCAATCGGAGAATCCAGCATTGGCTCTGTACCATCTCTCTCAGCTGCAATTCGGCGCGCCTCGAGGTCCTTCTTGCTGATTATGTCCTTGGTCCAAGTATGCACATGGGCATCAATGACTCTCAACAGTGTATCACACGGCCGGAGATAAGTTTCGGGGTCAGATTAGCCTTCCGAAAGAATGATTCTCGTCGCCTGTTTCAACTTCTCAATAGTCCCGATTTCCACCGTTGCGGATCCTAGTCTTGCTGCGGCCTTGTCACCGTGATAGTCGCTTCCTCCGGTCTCAATGAATCCGAGACCTTGAACAGCCTTCCTTACGTCCTCCGGACTTCCAGCGGTTCCCCAGGACGCATAGTCGTATTCAGTTTCAACACCAACCGCCCCGTATTTCTGAAGATGTTCTAGAAACTCTCGGAGATTAGCGGTTTCAATTGTCAGCGGGTGAGCTATGACTGGAACAGCACCTGCAGACCTGAGAAGCCTGATTGCCTCCACTGTTCCCAATCTCTCCTTCTTCACATATGCCGGCCTTCCTTCCACCAGGTAGTGTCTGAAGGCCTCGGCTGAGTCTCTAACAACTCTCTTGCGCACAAGAAGTCCAGCCAGATGAGGCCGCCCTGGGCTTTCAACTCCTTGAAGCACTTCATCTACCTCTTCCTGTCTGACATCAATGCCTATCCCTCGAAGCTTCTCAACCATCTTCAGGAACCTTACTTGTCTGGCATTGGACAGGGATTCAAGTCTTCTCAGCAGCTCTTCCGAGTCAAATGGAACGTAGTAGCCCAATAAGTGAACCTCTTTGCCATCATGTTCGGTGCTGATTTCTACACCTGGGACCCCTGTCAGATTCGCACGCGAGGCTGCATCCATGAAGTCCCTTAGGCCCTTCAAGGTGTCATGGTCTGTGAGGGCAATCCCACCAAGCCCCATCTTCTCCGCCTTTCTTACAAGTACGGCAGGAGAATCACTGCCATCAGAGCACACGGAGTGTGTATGAAGATCAGCACGGGCTCTCACCATGTGCGGCCTCCTGTTTCAGTCTTTCAACAAGGGCTCTAACCCTATGGTTTACTTTCCTGATTCTATCTCGTATCACAGTTCCAGCTGCCGGACATTCGTTGTCAGCCATGCACTTGCGCTTTTTCGCATCATAGATGACTGGATACCATCGGCAGCCCTCGGGTCTTGCCTCATAGATTCTGCAAGTCATATCATCTGAGTTATAGAAGAAGCAAAATCCATTGACGTTCTTGAGCTCACAGAATCCCCCCCTGGCTCTTACGAGATAGTCCTGTTTTGAGTAGCCAAGAGCACTGATTCTCTTCACATCATCCCGTGTGAGAGTCATCTCTGTTTCTGTGCAACAGACTCTCCCGTCGGCACAGAATCGAGCGCAGTCAATTGATATCAAGATGCATTTGTCTCCGTCAAAGGGTCTCTTCCTGACCTCGAACCTTCACGGGATTTCCCCCTATGATGAATGTCCGGCGAATCGCAATGTTCGGTTGTTCGAAATTGTGGTCAGATTGCGGTTTATCGGTTCATCGCGCTGATGAGGCGCTCGCCATCCCTACTTCATCATCATCCCAGCAAGAATGGTCCAGTAGCGTCATATCAATACTGTTATGCGTTTCTGCGGGTGATTCTGCGAACTCTCGACACCCTCTCTGAGATGTCGCTTGGAGACCTCTCATAATCAGTCATTTGGGAGCTTGGTTGACTGAGGTTCTTGCCAGTGATTCTAAGGTACATCCGGGCTCTGATATGTCGCATCACAGAGGAGAGATCGTCTGGCTGTTGAACGGCACCAAGTAAAAGGCGGCGCCGTTTGCTGAAAACGCTCAGAAAGCGGTCTAGTATCTTCATAATCACCTCAAGAATCATTGTCTTGGCTCTAAAGGTTTTTCATATGCTTCAAATTCATATTCCTCGCAGTCCAGAGCCAAAGCGCTAAATACAGTCCGAGGAACTGACCCTCATCACTCCAAAAGGGCTCAGGTGATCACATGCGCATTGCTGTAATTGACGAATCCCGGTGCAGACCAAAGGACTGTACGCATGAGTGCCAGAGATTCTGTCCTCGTGTGAGGACCGGGGATGAAACGGTCATATTCCCGAACGGTCCCGACAAGCCCCCCGTCATAGTGGAGGCTCTATGCTCCGGTGAGGCGATCTGCGTTAAGAAGTGCCCCTACCATGTGATTAGCATAGTCAATCTTCCTGAGGAACTTGAGTCTGACACAAGTCACCGTTACAGTGTAAATGGATTCAAGTTGTTCCGCCTTCCTATCCCTAAGGAAGGCAAAGTGCTGGGACTGATAGGTCCTAACGGTGTGGGAAAGACAACCGCTTTGAGAATCCTTGCCGGAGAACTGCAACCCAACCTCGGCAATCTGGAAGAACCTCCGAGTTGGGACGAGATAATCCTACAATATCGCGGTTCCGAGCTTCAGCCTTTCTTTGAGAGAATGCAGGAGGGCACTATCACAGCTGTCCACAAACCACAGAACATCACGGACCTCCCGAAGCTCGAATCTGTTGCCGATAAGCCGATTAGCGAGCTTCTAGAGGCAGCTGACACCTCAGGCAGATTGAATGGCCTAAGAGAGGACATGAATCTAAACGAGATATGGGAACGTCCAATCAAGTATCTGAGTGGAGGCGAACTTCAGAGAGTTGCTGTGACTGCAGCCATAGTGCGTGAGGGTGACTTCTACTTCTTTGACGAACCGACAGCCTATCTTGACGTTCGAGAGCGCCTACGAATGGCACGTGCAATCCGCCATCTTTCATCTCTGGGTAAGACTGTGGTCGTTGTGGAACACGACCTCTCTATGCTAGACTATGTGTCCGACTTGATCTGCATATTCTACGGCGGCCCCGGTACTTACGGCATCGTTTCACATCCCCATGGTACCCGGGTCGGCGTCAACATCTTCCTGGATGGGTATATCCCGGACGAGAACATGCGGTTCCGTGACACTGCAATCTCATTCAAGGGAATGACTGGTGAAGATGAGGAGTACATCGGTGCCGAAACGTTGTTAGAGTACGGGAAGATGAGAAAGGAATTCGAGGACTTCACTCTGGAAGTGAAGGGGGGACGAGTCACTCGCGGGCAGATCATCGGCATTCTTGGCCCCAATGGAATTGGCAAGACAACCTTCGTGAGAATGCTTGCTGGAGAACTTGAGCCAGAAGAGGGTGAGGCACCAAAAAAGACTGTCTCTGGGTTCGACTTGAAGGTTGCTTACAAGCCTCAATACATCAAGGGAGATTACGACGGCAGTATGCGAATGTATCTGCGAGAGGCTGGTGGAAACACTGTCGATAGCGCTGATTTCAGGACCTCGGTTATTCGCAGACTTGGCCTGGAAGACCTTATGGACAACAACGTTTCGGAGTTGTCAGGTGGCGAACTCCAGAGGGCAACAATTGCAAGGACCTTGGCTCAAGACGCTGATATCTATCTCTTTGATGAGCCCTCCGCATTTCTTGACATTGAGCAAAGATTGGAGAGCTCACGTGCGATCCGAAAGACGATTCAAGTGTCTATGCGTACAGCCTTTGTCGTAGAACACTCGATTCTGATGGCCGATTACTTGAGCGATAGTATGGTCGTGTTCGGTGGAGTTCCAGGGAAGAAAGGAATTGCCTCCTCAATAACGACTCTCAGGAATGGAATGAACGCTTTTCTCAGGCAAATGGGGGTAACATTCAGGAGAGACCCACAGACAGGCAGACCAAGAGTGAACAAGGATGGTTCCAGGTTAGATGCGCAGCAGAAGGCATCCGGTGAATACTACTACGTGGGATCATGATGGTTAAATGTTGGAGTCATCCTGATCCCAAGAGTCTTCTCATCCAGAGGTCCGTCTTGTACTCGTCATGCCGTTTGGTCGGCTGTTTCATCAGGTCATCGAATTGTTCATCCGTTAGACAGAGCTTTTTCAGAAAGTATTCCCTGTCCCTCTTGAACTCCTTCTCATCGTACAATGGTTCCTTCAGTGTTTCCAGAGCCTCTTCTCGAGTGATCTGCCCGGAGCAAATCAGTGTCGACAAGTGAGCTCTGCGCTTGTCGATATTGAACTTGGTCGGAAGGATATATGATTGATAGAACTTGGTGAATAGTGATTCGTAGTGTTTTCCACCATAGTCTTCCCATCCGAAATCATCCATCAGGAATTTCTTCGCATCTGCTCGATTGTAATCCAGGTAGTTAAGAAGAGGTATGCTCTTGAAACCTCTCACTTTCCTGAGAAATACGAGTCTTCTGAAGCCTAATCTTGGGTAGGTCCTGAGTTTCTTGGTGCCAAACCGACGATGAATATCCGACAGGTTTGCCAGATCGTTCTTGGTCCAAACCCAGCTCCTTGGCATGATTCCCTCAGTTGCGTAGTTTCCTCCACTCAGGATGTATTTCACTCCCTGTTCGTCTGCTACGTCGTGGATGACAGCTGTGATTGCGTGATCGGTGGCTACTTCAATGTCAACCACAGAGGCCTTGAAATAGGCAAGGTGCAGATCCTTGAACTCTTCCCACTCAATTACGTGAGTGTACAAGTCTACGTTCAAACGGTTCAAGACCTTCTCTATGTTCGTTACTGCTAGTCTAGAATCCCATCCATTGTCAAGGTGAACAGCCAATGGTCTTAGACCCAGATCGACCGCCTTGTAGATCATATACGTGCTATCTACACCACCAGAGATGCCTGCAATGCAGTCGTACTGCTTGCCCTTCCCCTTTTCCTTAATCTCCGCCAAGATGTGTTTCAGTTCGACCTGCCTTTCTTCAGGAGGTAGGATGTATCGCTCTAATCTTGAGAAGTACCCCCTGCAATGGTTGCATACACCGTTCTCGTCAAACTCTATCTCCGGATCACTGGTGTCCATAACGCACCGGCTGCAAATCTGATACTTTCTTGTCACTACACTTACCTCTGGGTCCTAGTCCAAGTATCGCTTCAGTTCCTCCTGAGTCGGGTAGCTAATCAGGACCGCTCTGTGAGGCCCGTGAAAGACGAACATGCTACCAGCAGCAACAGCCGATGCCTTTGCCCTTATTACAGCTTCTCTAAAGTGTTCTAGAGTCCCTGCACCGCCGCATGCCACTACTGGGATGTTCACAGCGTTGGTCACGGATTCCAGTAAGTCGATTGCGTATCCCTCCATTGTGCCATCTCGGTCAATCGAGGTGAGAACGATTTCACCCGCTCCAGCGGCCTCTACATCCCTCGCATGCTGCCTGGGCTCTTTCTTGGTGTTGAATGAGCCTGAGTGTGTGAAGACCTGATACTTGCCTCTGCGATTCTGTTTGGCGTCAATGGATACCACCACACTCTGACTTCCGAAGACCTGGGCTGCCTCTTCTATCAAGTCGAGATTGACAGCAGCCGTATTCAAGACAACCTTCTCTGATCCCAGCTTCAAGATTCTACTTGCCGTTTCGATGTCGTGGATTCCTCCTCCGTATCCAAACGGCATGAAACACTCGGTAGCTATGTCTTCAATTAGACCAAACTGAGGCTGACGCCTATCAACAGTTGCTGTTATGTCGAGAAAGACCAGTTCATCAACCTCCTTGTCATTGAAGATGCGGACCGCGTTTATTGGATCACCGACATACTTTGGGTCACGAAACTTGACAGTCTTAACAAGCCCTAGATCGCGGAGCAGAAGGCAGGGAATCACTCTTGTCCTTAGCATTAGCACAACTCCGCGAAGTTCTTCAGAGTCTTCATCCCGAACTTGTGGCTTTTCTCAGGATGGAATTGAACTCCGTAGATATTATCGTGACTCACAGCGGATGTGAAATCGATTCCGTAGTGAGTCCTTGCAAGGGTCGTTTCTTCTGACACACACTTGACATGATACGAGTGAACGAAGTAGAACCTGGGTTCTTCATACATATCATTGAACAGGCAAGAATCTTGTTGAATCGTCACCGTATTCCAGCCCATGTGTGGAATCCTTAGATTCTGCCCTGGATTAAATCTGAAACGGATGGTCTCAGCCTCTATCCACCCGAGCCCCTGCATATTGCCCTCTTCACTCCTCTGGGACAGCAGCTGCATTCCCAGGCAAATGCCTAGAATTGGAACGCGCCGATTGAGCACCAACTCATTGAGGACCGGAATCATCCCTCTTTCTTCCAAGTTCTTCATCGCATTATCAAAAGCTCCTACTCCCGGAAGTATCAGCTTCGTCGCATTCTCTATCTCTTGAATATCGGAGGAAATCTCTACCTCGAAACCTAGCCTTGTCAACATGTTCCGAATCGAGCCTAAGTTTCCCATCCCGTAATCGACAATTGTGATCATAAGCTCGACCTCATTCCACTCCAAGAACAACCTACCAAGCGCTGGTCTAAGAAGCTCCTTAGTATCCTCTCACGGGTTCCGCTAATAAACGAGCGTCTAAAGCAAAGACCTCATCCAGGATTCCTTGCCTGCAGCCCTTTTTTCTTCGTCCATCTCGGACAGAATCCTGACTGCTTCATTACCACATTTGATGACAGATTCTTCACCCCTAGCTGCAAACTCATCCTTGATTCTGTTAGCATAGACGGCACACACGGTCCCGGATCTGAAGCCATAGATGTTTGCCAATGTGAAGAGCGTGGCTGCTTCCATCTCAAAGTTCGCGACATTGGCCTTGATGAGATCCTCAATCAGAGTTTCGCTGAAGCTTTGAGTGTACTCATTGAACCCTGGCCTGGACTGACCAAGATAGAACGAGTCCGTTGAGGCTGATATCCCCAGGTGGTATTTGACCCCCAACGTGTCAGCAGCTTCTGCCAATGCCAAGATGACCTCATGGGAGGCAATAGCTGGATACTCGGGGCGAACGTACTGTTTGCTTGTACCATCTAGTCGAACGGCTCCTGTGGATATTATCAAATCTCCGACCTCAATGTGCTCCTTCAAAGTG